>JAYTTG010000115.1:0-2296 GCA_043745175.1 Microbacteriaceae bacterium | reverse complement strand
CGACCGCCACGATGGTGCCGACGAGCACGATCCACGCCGTTCGCCGACCGCTGATGAATCTCCAGATCGCCGTCACAATTCCTCCAATTGATTTGATTGCTAGTTTCTTTAGCTACCTAATCGTCTAGCATGTATTGTATGGACGAATTGCGCAAGTCGGGACCGCTCCCCGAAACGGGCGGCATCGGTGAGCAACTGCGCGAGATCTCAACTCTCTCCAACCGGTTCCAGAAGCATGTCGGCAGGTCGCTGTCGGTGAACGACACCGACCTGTCTGCAATGGAACATCTCATGACTGAGGGACCGCTCAGCCCGAGCGATCTGGCGCGGCACCTCGACATCTCCACCGCCGCGACGACAGTGGTGATCGATCGCCTCGCCGCGCTCGGTCACGTTCATCGCGAACCGCACGCACACGATCGACGTAAAGTTGTGGTCGTGCCGACACCGGCCTCCGTGCATGCCGCTTTCGAGACACTCATCCCCATGCTCGCAGGCATCTCAGAAGTGGGCTCACGCCTCTCGGAACGCGATCGTGCGGTTGTCGAACGCTTCCTCGCCGACGTGATCGCCGTCTACAGCGCGGCCACCCCGGCGCGCGACTGATTCTAGCTGCTCGCCTCAGATCGCTTTCGCCAGGGCCACCAGCACTTGGTCGAGACTCGGAGCGCCCTCGGCGCGGAACACTTCGGCGCCCAGGTCGTTGAGCACGATCACGGTCGGAGTCGAGCGGATGCCAGCCCGCTCGGCCTCGTCGGCGTGCGCCGCGACATCCAGGTCCGCGATCTTCACTGCGGGAACGAGCTTCGACGCCTGATCGAGCACGGCGCGCGTCTCGATGCACGGATCACAGAACGCCGAGGAGAAGAAGAGGAGCTGCACGACGCCGACGCGGTTCGGCTACTGGCGATCGCCGCGGTCTTCCGGATCGTCGAACGGCTCGCTGTCCTTCGCGTCGTAGGCGTAGTTCACGTGGTACTTGCGGCCCACCTCGGTGAAGTCGACGAGGGTGTAATCGGTGAGAGTCTCTTTGCCACCGACCGCGGTGAGCACAGTGATCTCGGTGTCGAACCCGCCGTCCGTGGAGATGCGGGTGTCGATCTGCCCATCATTGGGGCCGCCCTGGTAGATGGCGATATATTCGTCGCCGTGAGCGAGGGTCGGTTGCGCGTCAGTCATGCTCCATTATTACCACGAGTGGGCGGGCAACCTCAGAAGAACGAGACAATCGCGACAATCGCCGATGCCGCGGCAATCAGGTACGCGATGCCCACGATCACGCGATGGACAATGAGAAATCGGGTGGCAGCGCCCGCCGCATCCCGTGCCCGGCTGTCGATGGACACCCGTCGATAGAAGGTGGGCCAGACGGCCACGGTAAACGCAGCGTTGACGAGAAGCAGGATGGCGGGGGCGAATGTCACGTGCTCCAGCCTACGTTTGCGATGCGCTGTGCTCGGGTGCCTTCTCGGGTGAACGCCTGACCTGTGCAAGTGCCTGCCCTGTGCACACGCCTGACCTGTGCAAACCACGCATCTTGAGCGTTTTACGGAACTATAGCTAAACTATATAGTTTTACTATATGATTACAATATGGCAAAAATTGAACGCCCCCTCGTCGAGAAACTTATCGTCGAAGCCAATCGCCTCACCCGTGTCGCCGCCCAGGCGACGGGAAGCACCACGCCAGCCGCAGTCTGGCGGACCCTCTCGATCCTCGCGAGCGATGGCTCGTATCGCATCGGAGACCTCGCCAAGGCCAGCCGAGTGACGCAGCCGACCATGACGAAACTCATCCAGAACCTCGCCGAAGATGAACTCATTTACCGGATCGCGGATGTCGCGGACTCCCGTGCCTGGCTGATTGCGATCACCGACACGGGCACGACGGCCCTCGACAACTGGCGTACGCAACTCGGCGAGGCACTTCAGCCGATGTTCTCCGACCTGAGCGCCGACGAGATCGACATCCTCGAGCGTGCCGTCGCCATCCTCGAGACACGCACCAATCTCCCTCGAAGGGTGGCCTGACGTGGCCAACGAAAAAACCGCCGGAGGGAGCATCCTGAAGCAGCCCACAGAGGTCTGGGCGGTCGCGTTCGCCTGCGTCGTTGCATTCATGGGCATCGGCCTGGTCGATCCGATCCTTCCCGCCATCGCCCACGAGCTCTCCGCAACCGCGGCCCAGACCGAACTACTCTTCACGAGCTACCTGCTGATCACCGGGGTGATGATGTTTGTCACCAGCTGGATCTCGAGCCGTATCGGCGCCAAGAAAACGCTGATGATCGGCCTG
>JAYTTG010000114.1:0-2306 GCA_043745175.1 Microbacteriaceae bacterium | reverse complement strand
GTGGGCAGTCTTGAGCCACTCGCCGATGAGACCCGCACCGTGATCTCCCTCGACCTCGGACGACTCAACCGCGTGATCGACATCGACGAAGGGTCGGGCCTCGCCCGCATCGAGGCCGGAGCACAGGGCCCCGACCTCGAAGCCCAGCTCGAGAAGCGCGGCTGGACAATCGGCCACTTTCCTGACAGCTTCACGCACTCCACCGTCGGCGGCTGGGTAGCTACCCGTTCCTCCGGAATGCAGTCCGACAAGTACGGCGACATCGCAGACATTGCCAAGGGCCTCCGCGTTGTGCGGCCGGGGACCGTTCTGGTCATTCGCGCCATCCCGAGCGCTTCCACCGGCCCGAGCGTTCGCGAGATGATCCTGGGCAGCGAAGGCCGTCTCGGCGTGATCACCGAGGTTACTGTTCAGGTGCACCGCATCCCGGCCAAGCGCGAAATCCAGGCCTACCTCTACCCGACCTGGAGTGACGGTCTTGCATCAATGAAGGAGATCTCGGAGAGCGATGCCACCCCCTCCGTCACCCGAGTCTCGGACGGCCGGGAGACGGTGTTCTCGTTCGCCACGAGTAAGGCGAGCAAGGGCATCTCAAGTCTGGTGACGAAGGGCCTCGGTGTCTTCCTCAAGTCGAAGGGCTGGGACACCGACCGGATGTGCCTCTCCTTCATCGGCTACGAAGGAAGCGACGAGCATGTCGCCCGCAATGAGAAGCTCGTCGGGCGTATTGTCAAACGCCACGGCGGTATCGGTGTCGGAAAGGGTCCCGGCGCACTCTACGACCAGAAGAAATTCGACACCCCGTACATTCGGGACTTCCTGCTCGACCTCGGCGGATCCGCGGATGTCTCGGAGACCTCGGCTCCCTGGTCGAAGCTCCCCGCTCTCTATGACAATGTGATGTCTGCGGCCAACGCTGCATTCGACGAAATCGGGGTGAAGGGCTGGATCATGGCTCATCTCTCCCACTCCTACCACTCCGGAGCATGCCTCTATTTCACCTTCGCATACCTGCCGAGTGGAGACTCGCTCGAGCAGTACACCGTGGTCAAGAGTGCCATCCAGCAGGCTTTTATCGACTCGGGCGGAACGGTCTCTCATCACCATGGTGTCGGCCTCGAACACGCACCCTGGCTCGAACAGGACATCTCGACCGGTGGGGTCGCGGTGATGCAGGGATTGTTCGACTCGGCCGACCCAACGAACACCTTCAACCCGGGCAAGATCATCGCCTCGGCTCCGGTGCCGGCGCTGCGGGACTGACCACAAAAAAGAAGGGCCGGACCTCGCGGCCCGGCCCTTCCTGGCTGGCGGGGTGCTATTCGCCGGCGCTCGCCGATGGCGAGGGATTCGGGCTCGGTGTTGCCGTTGAATCCTCACTGAAGCTGTCACCCGCCGCCTTCGATACCGCGTTAGCGAAGTCGGCGGCGCTGTCAATGGCTCCGGCGTACTTCTTGCCGTTGATGATGATGGTCGGAGTGCCAGCGAGCTTCTTCACGTCGGTCCCTGCCAACGGATTGGTCGTCGCACGCTCCGTCGCGGCATTGGTCCAGGATTTGAACTCCTGATCGGTGATGCAGGTCGTGATCGAATCGGCCTTGCCCACCTTGGCCTTGTGGGCCAGTGAGATGATCTGGTCGTCGGTCAAGCCCTCCGTGTTCTCCTTTGGCTGGTTCGTGAAGAGCAGGGCGCTGAAGTCGAAGAACTGGTTTGGCGAGTAGTTGGCCACGCATGCCGCCGCGTTGGCGGATCGCGTGGAATACTTCTTGCCGAGCGACGCCTGGTCGAGAATGGCGAGGGGGTGGACCTCCAGGGTGGCAGCCCCGATTGATATCCACTTCTTAATCTGGGCAGCATTGGTCGCCTCGAAGTTGCCGCAGTAGGCGCACTGGTAGTCGATGTAGACGCGAAGGTCGATCACGTTCTTGGCATTCGACTTGGACGGGATCGGGGAGTCATCCGGCTGGAGGGCGCCGGTCGGCACGGCCTTGAAACTCTCGCCAATTTTGATGCCGTCACTGAGCATATTTGCTGGGCCTGGCGAGGGCGGGCGCACACTGTTGACGATCACGAGACCGATAACGGCGACTATGGCAATCACCAGCACGGCAAGGCTCCCCTGCAGGATTACGCGGCTACGCCGATCCTTTTTCTTCTGCTGCTCGCGCAGCGCACGGGACTTCTCGCGAGCGGCCTCGCGCCTTTCATTTTTACTGAGACCGCTGTCACTCGAACCGTCGTAGGTCATCGAACCTCACTCGCTATCCATCAATGCCGTGGCCGTCAGCCGCTGCAGTTTGCTGTGA
>JAYTTG010000113.1:0-2306 GCA_043745175.1 Microbacteriaceae bacterium | reverse complement strand
AGGGACGGTGTGGTGGAGGCCGTGGTGATTGTGCGCGGTCGGGCACGCACACGCGCGGTCGCTCTGCGACTGGAAGGGCTCGATAACCGGTGGCGGGCCACCGCGATCAACGTACTATAGCGGCACGAGGACGAACGAGCTGCGACTCACCGGTCCGGATGCTCGTCATCGTCGTCGAGGTCGGCAAGCGCATCGTCGCGTGACTCGCTGGCCTTAACCACCACACGGTCGCGAGCCTCCTCACCCCGTTCACGCAGCTCGGTCGCCGTGATCGAAACGCGCTCGCGAAACTCCTCGGCGGTCTCTGTGGTGCGATCGGCGACGTCCTTCGCCAGGCCGGTGGTGCGATCGGCAACATCCTTCGCCAGGCCGGTAGTGCGATCGGCGACATCCCGCGCCGTCGTCGAGGTCATTCCGGCAACGTCCTTCGCCACCGACGTGACCCGCTCGGCGAAGTCCGTGGCCACCGTCACGGTACGATCGGCGACCGTACGACCCGCATCCGCCGTGGCGCGCACGCTGTCAGCGATTGCTGCGGGAGTGGCTTTGGCGATCGATTCCGCTTTCGCGCGCACCACAGGGGCCTGCTGGCGGGCGTATCCCTCCACTTCGTTGCGGGTCTTGCGCACACCGGGGCTCTCCCACAGGCGTCGAGTCGCTCGAGCAATCTGCTCAAAGCGCTCGCGTCCGGCGCGAGCTCCAAGAACATAGCCGACGGCGAGCCCGACAACAAGCAAAAATTTTGATCTCATGAGACCAGCCTAAGCACTGCGGCTGGAAGCGCTAGGGGATGCCACCAGCGCGCTACATCCCCGGCGGCACGGAGAGCCCGGTCAGCGCTTGCGCTTGTCCTGGGCGCGACGTTCCGCGCGGTTGGCCGGGGCCGCACCACTGTTCTGGCCGAATGCGCCGCGCTGGCCCTCAGCGGTGGCGGCCTTACCGAAGGAGGACCCGCCACCCGACGCATCCTGCGCCTCCTGGGCCTTCGTCGTGGACGCCCGGTCGAGCTGACCGCGCGCATTGCGCACCTCCACCTCTCCCTGATTGTCGGCGTTGGGCGCGGAGTAGCTGAGACGATCGACGGGAGCGGCATTGCCGGTGAGCCCTTTCGCGGCCACCGTGGGAACAGCGGCAGTGGCCTCTCCCCCTCCGGTCACTTCAACCTCGAGGTTGAACAGGAAGCCGACAGACTCTTCGCGGATCTGCCCCATCATGCTCTGATAGAGAGCGAATCCCTCACGCTGGTACTCGACCAGCGGATCGCGCTGAGCCATCGCGCGCAGGCCGATACCATCTTTGAGGTAGTCCATCTCGTAAAGGTGGTCGCGCCAGCGACGATCGATTACCGAGAGTACGACGCGACGCTCGAGCTCGCGCATGGCGGGCTCTCCGAGGGCGGTCGTGCGGGCCGCATACTGCACTCGCGCATCTGACAGGATCTCCTCGGTGAGGAAACCGGTGGTCACCTTGTTGCGCGATCCCGCCTCGCTGAGGAGCTCATCGATCGTGATCGAAACCGGATACAGCGTTCCGAGTTCGGTCCACAGCGCTTCGAAGTCCCAATCGTCGGCGTGGCCGTCTGAGGTGTGCACGTCCACTACCTCGGTGATCACGTCTTCGAGGAACTTGGAAGTGCGGTCCTGAAGGTCATCGCCCTCGAGAATGTGCCGGCGGTCACCATAGATCGCCTCGCGTTGGCGGTTGAGCACGTCGTCGTATTTGAGCACATTCTTGCGGATTTCCGCGTTGCGTGACTCCACCTGGCTTTGGGCGCTTCGGATGGCGCGGCTCACGACTTTCGACTCGATCGCCAGGTCCTCCGGAACGCTCCCCCGGCCCATGAGGGATTCCGCGGCGGCCGAGTTGAACAGCCGCATGAGATCGTCGGTGAGCGACAGGTAAAACCTGCTCTCGCCCGGGTCCCCTTGGCGACCAGAGCGACCACGCAGTTGGTTGTCGATGCGACGCGACTCGTGGCGTTCGGTGCCGAGCACGTAAAGTCCACCGGCCGCCACGACCTTGTCAGCCTCCTCCTGCACGACACTCTTGACCCTGTCGAACACCGCATCCCACTCCGTCTCGTACTCCTCCGGAGTGTCGATCGGGCTGAGGCCGCGCTGGTTCATCTCGGCCACGGCGAGGAACTCGGCATTGCCGCCGAGCATGACGTCGGTGCCTCGCCCAGCCATGTTGGTGGCGACGGTGACGGATCCGAGCCGGCCGGCCTGAGCCACTATCGCGGCCTCACGGGCGTGATTCTTGGCGTTGAGCACCTCATGCTTCACGCCACGCTTGGCGAGGAGCTT
>JAYTTG010000112.1:0-2307 GCA_043745175.1 Microbacteriaceae bacterium | reverse complement strand
TCACAGTGGACGAGACATTCATCGGGTGCGGCTTGGCAGCATCCGAACTCCTTAGCATGGCTAATAAGCTATGCTAAAGAAATATGCCATCTGATGATCTGACCGACGACCAGGACCTTCGCCTGGCGATCCAGCGCCTCGCCCGCCGCATCCGTTCGATGCAGGCCGATGATGACGTCACCGAAGGCCAGCGCGCGGTTTTGTTCGCCCTGTCGAAAAACGGGCCACAGACGCTGGGGTCGCTCAGCGAGCTCGAGCGAGTAACACCTCCGAGCATGAACCGCACCATCAATGCGCTGGTAGAGCTTGGCCTGGTGACGCGGAAGACTGCGCCCAATGATGCTCGTAAGGTGAGCCTCGATCTCTCCCCGGCCGGATGCGATTTCACCCGCGAGACCCGCCGGCGGCGAGACGCGTGGTTCACGACACGACTCGACGCGCTGCCGTCCGACCAGCGTCGGATGCTGCGCGAGGTCGCCCCGATCCTGCGGGAGCTGGCCGACAATTGAGTGCGATGTTCCGCTCGCTCGGCGGCTTCAACTATCGCGTCTGGGCGGCCGGAGCACTGGTCTCCAATGTGGGCACCTGGATGCAACGCACCGCCCAGGACTGGATCGTGCTGACCCAGCTCACCAACCACGATGCCGCCGCGGTCGGGTTTGTGATGGCTCTGCAGTTCGGTCCGCAACTGCTGTTGCTGCCCCTCACCGGATTGGTCGCCGATCGCTTCGACCAGCGCAAAATCCTATTGGCCACGCAGGCGGCTGGGGGTGCGCTGGGAGTCGGGCTCGGCATCCTCACCGTCACAGGCATGGTGCAGCTCTGGCACGTCTACGTCTTCGCCGCACTCCTCGGCATCGTCGCGGCATTCGACGCCCCGGCCCGGCAGACCTTCGTTTCCCAGCTTGTCGGCGGGGCCAACCTCTCGAACGCCGTCGCGCTCAACTCGGCATCCTTCAGCGCGGCGCGGATGATCGGGCCCGCCATCGCCGGACTGCTCACTGCCGCCGTCGGCGCCGGCTGGGTCTTCCTGATCAACGGCGCATCCTTCGGCGCCGTGCTTGTCTCTCTCGCTTTCCTGAGGGTCGCGGACCTGCAGCGCTCCAACCGGGCGAAGCCGAAGAAAGGCAACCTCGCGGAGGGCTTCCGGTACGTACGGTCCCGACCTGACATCATGGTGATTCTGGTAATGGTCTTCCTCATCGGCACGTTCGGTCTCAATTTTCCGATCTTCATCTCGACAATGTCCACGACTGTCTTCCACCAGGGTGCCGCGGGGTTCGGTGTGCTCTCCTCCGTCATGGCCGTTGGATCAGTCGTCGGCGCGTTGCTTTCAGCCCGACGCGACAAGCCGAGGCTGCGATTCCTCTTTGTGTCATCGGCCGTCTTCGGCATTGGCTGCACCGCGGCCGCGGTCATGCCGGGCTACTGGGAATTTGCGATTGCCCTCGCCCTGGTCGGTCTCGCCGCCCAGACCATGATGACGACGGCGAACGGAGCCATACAACTCTCTACCCCCGCTCCGGTGCGCGGTCGCGTGATGGCCATCTACATGGCGATCTTCATGGGCGGTACCCCCATCGGGGCACCCATCGTCGGGTGGGTAGCCAATGAATTCGGGCCGCGCTGGGCGCTTGGAGTGGGCGCTGCATCCGGGATTTTGGCAGCGCTAGTCGGGCTGTTCTGGCTGGTGAAGTACCACAACCTCCGCGTGCACTACATCGACCGGCGGCTGAGCGTGACCCACGACGGTCGCGAGCTCGCGGCCGAGGAGATCGTGACCGATTCCGTCATCTCGCAGAAGGGCTGACGCGCGAATACCTAGGAGACTGGCTTCGCTCTCGGCATCGTTACGGTGACGGCGGTTCCGCCCGCTAGATAATCGCTCCGGAGAGCGATGCGGCCACCGTGCCGCTCGACGAGAGACTTGACGATCGGCAGTCCGAGGCCGGTGCCCTGGATCACTCGCAGGGCCTCCGCTGGTGACCGGTAAAAACGTTCAAACACTTTCTCGACGTCTTCAGCGGGGATGCCGGGACCGGTGTCGGTGATCACGAGTTGCACCTCATCTTCTGTGCAGGAGGTGGTGATGTCCACCTCGCCTTCCGGGAGTGAGAACTTGATCGCATTGGAAAGGATGTTCGAGACGATTCGGGCGAGATCGTGCGAGACGGACTGCACAAACGGCGATTGCCGGTCGAATGACACCGACACGATCACCCCGCGCGACTTCGCCATGGTGGACTGCTCCTGCACGCACTCCCGGATGAGCCGGTGCAGGTCGACAGCCTTCGTGGTCTTCGTCGG
>JAYTTG010000111.1:0-2309 GCA_043745175.1 Microbacteriaceae bacterium | reverse complement strand
CCGACCACGAGCACAGCACCGTCAGGCAGAACTGCGGCCTCTCGATACTCAGACGAGTGCAACTGTGAGATGCCCGCCGGGATTCGTGCGGCCAATGCGGGTACCACGGGGTGATGGTAGCCGCCTGTCGCGACCACGACACTCACCGCTTCATAGTCCCCATCGGTGGTTACGACGAGGTACCCGCCGGAGTCCCTTTGCACCAAAGAAATTACTTCTACGCCTTCCCGAACGGGCGGGGCGAAGGTTGCTGCGTACCTCCGCAGGAACGCCAACACCTCGTCACGTTTCATAAACCCGTCCGGCTCATCGCCGTCGTAGCTGAACCCTGGGAGCTGGCATTGCCAGTTAGGTGTCACGAGTGTGAAGTTGTTCCACCTGCCGTCTCGCCATTCGTGGCCGATCGTGTCGCGTTCGATGAGTACGTGATCGATGCCGCGCTTGCCGAGGTGCCAACTCAGCGCAAGGCCTGCTTGGCCCGCTCCGACGATCAGCACAGAAACGGGAGTGGCAGTCATGGCATGTCTTTCGGTAGGGGCGGTTGCATATCCAGTACGGTGACCCGCTCGTCGGGACGGTACCGCCCAGTCATCCGCACGATGTCCGCCTTTTGGGCGAGGGCCGAGGTGCATTCAAAGCCGTATCGGGCTTTGACGCGCTCGCCCGCTTCATCCAGCGCGATCGATGTTCGAGAAACAAAATCTTCAACGGGGTACTCCGCCCCCACAGCCAGGTGATCGTGTATGACGAGAGAGGGCGAATACAGCTCCGCCTCAGTTCCGTCTGGCCACCGCACGGTGAACGTCATTTCAGGCATGAGCAACCGTTTTCACCCGATATAACTCTGGCCGGCGATCGCCGAGATAAAACATGGCTCGCCTGGCCGTCGCGAGTGATTCGGCGACGTCGACCGACGCCACAGCCAGCCCCTCGTCGACACCAGTGGTCGCGAGGATCTCTCCTCCGGGCGATACGATTTTTGCATTGCCCACGTAGCGCAATGACCCGAAAAATCCTGACTGGTTCGATGCGACCCAGACGACCTGGTTCTCGAGGGCGCGGGCCTGATCGAAGATTGTGAACCTCTTGGTCCACCGGTCTTCCTGCAGGTCTGTTGTCGATCCGGTACGCGATCCCGGCCAGGCTGAAATGCAGACGATCACCGCTGCATCATCGAGCGCCAACGACCGCGCCGCTTCGGGAAACGCTTTGTCTTGGCAGATGAGCAATCCCATCCGGCCGATCGGTGACTCGAATGCCGCGAACTCAGTACCAGGGTCATACGACATGTTCTCGCCGAGGGGCTGGTGAACCTTGCGGTGCGAGCCGAGGATGCCTGTCCCATCGAGAGCGACCGCTGTGTTGTAGCGTACGACCTTGTTTTCCGGACCGGACGCTTCGCAGATGCCGAGCACGATGATCGTCTCGCCAGCCATTGAGATCACCCGTGCAAGCTCTGGTCCGTCCAGACGAAGAGCGGGCGGCAAAGATTTCGGCTTACGAGGGTCATCAACGCCGCCGAGGCTCGACAGGTACCCGCCGAGAGTGGCCTCAGGTAACGCCAAAAGGGCGGCCCCTTGAGCTCGGGCGTCAGCGAGCAGGCGCGCGATTGTGGCGTAGTTTTCTTCGAGATCGCGGCCAAAATTCGCAGCGGCAGCCGCTAACGTGGTCTTCATCTCAGGCTCTTCCCAATCCGGTGACGCTGTCTTGTACGGCTTCGGTGGTGACACCATCAGGCCAGCGCAGGCTCACTCCGCGCTGCATGACGAGTTCGCCCACTTCGGCAGTCTTCGTCAGTGCCGAGTCCATTCGGCCTTGGTTCGCGTCATCGGCTGTCACCATGCCGAATCCGGGAAAACACGTGAGCCAGTCGCCCGCCGTGACGCTGGCTGGTGCCGGAATGCGCTCGACGGTGATAACCGCACCGCAGCCGCTTGCTTCGGCCAGCATTCCGACGGTTCCGACAAGGCCCGCCATGCTGATGTCTTTGGCAGCTGCGGGCTGCGCGTCCTGCACCATTCGCGTGAGCGTCTGCAACTCCGTGGCAGATCGGCTTGACGAGGAATCCCACTGAGCGCCGTCGAACCCGCGTCGCCATCCGCCGTTCAGGTCGGCGGTGATGCTGAGTACCTGTCCCGCCCGCCCACCTCCACCCGGAACAGGGCGTTCCGACCGTCCCAGCGCTGTCACCGATAACGACGACGACACGTTAATTTGCGTGTGGCCACCGAGCACTGGCACGCCCCACGCCTGCGCGCCGCTGCGGAGCCCGTTCATGATGCGGCGTGCAAATGAGATATCCCGGGCGC
>JAYTTG010000110.1:0-2309 GCA_043745175.1 Microbacteriaceae bacterium | reverse complement strand
CCGACCACGAGCACAGCACCGTCAGGCAGAACTGCGGCCTCTCGATACTCAGACGAGTGCAACTGTGAGATGCCCGCCGGGATTCGTGCGGCCAATGCTGGCACCACGGGGTGATGGTAGCCACCGGTCGCGACCACGACACTCACCGCTTCATAGTCCCCATCGGTGGTTACGACGAGGTACCCGCCGGAGTCCCTTTGCACCAAAGAAATTACCTCGACGCCTTCCCGAACGGGCGGGGCGAAGGTTGCTGCGTACCTCCGAAGGAACGCCAACACCTCATCACGTTTCATAAACCCGTCCGGCTCATCGCCGTCGTAGCCGAACCCTGGGAGCTGGCATTGCCAGTTAGGTGTCACGAGTGTGAAGTTAGTCCACCTGCCGTCTCGCCATTCGTGGCCGATCGTGTCGCGTTCGATGAGTACGTGATCGACGCCGCGCTTGCCGAGGTGCCAACTCAGCGAAAGGCCCGCTTGGCCCGCTCCGACAATCAGCACAGAAACGGGAGTGGCAGTCATGGCATGTCTTTCGGTAGGGGCGGTTGCATATCCAGTACGGTTACCCGCTCGTCGGGACGGTACCGCCCAGTCATCCGCACGATGTCCGCCTTTTGGGCGAGGGCAGAGGTGCATTCAAAGCCGTATCTGGCTTTGACGCGATCACCCGCTTCATCCAGCGCGATCGATGTTCGAGAAACAAAATCTTCAACGGGGTACTCCGCCCCCACAGCCAGGTGGTCGTGTAAGACGAGAGAGGGCGAATACAGCTCCGCCTCAGTTCCGTCTGGCCACCGCACGGTGAACGTCATTTCAGGCATGAGCAACCGCACTCACCCGATAAAGCTCTGGTCGGCGATCGCCGAGATAGAACATAGCTCGCCTGGCCGTCGTGAGTGATTCGGCGACGTCGACCGACGCCACGGCCAGCCCCTCGTCCACACCAGTGGTCGCCAGGATCTCGCCTCCAGGCGAAACAATCTTCGCGTTGCCGACGTAGCGCAGTGACCCGAAAAATCCTGACTGGTTCGACGCAACCCAGACGACCTGGTTCTCGAGGGCGCGGGCCTGATCGAAGATTGTGAACCTCTTGGTCCACCGGTCTTCCTGCAGGTCTGTCGTCGATCCGGTACGCGATCCCGGCCAGGCAGAAATACAGACAATCACCGCTGCATCATCAAGCGCCAACGACCGCGCCGCTTCGGGAAACGCTTTATCTTGGCAGATGAGCAATCCCATCCGGCCGATCGGTGACTCGAATGCCGCAAACTCAGCACCAGAGTCATACGACATGTTCTCGCCGAGGGGCTGGTGAACCTTGCGGTGCGAGCCGAGGATGCCGGTCCCATCGAGAGCGACCGCTGTGTTGTAGCGGACAACCTTATTCTCCGGCCCGGACGCTTCGCAGATGCCGAGCACAATGATCGTTTTACCAGCCATTGAGATCACCCGTGCAAGCTCTGGTCCGTCCAGACGAAGAGCGGGCGGCAAAGATTTCGGCTTGCGAGGGTCATCGACGCCGCCGAGACTCGACAAGTACCCGCCGAGAGTGGCCTCAGGTAGCGCCAAAAGGGCGGCCCCTTGAGCTCGGGCATCGGCGAGCAGGCGCGCGATTGTGGCGAAGTTTTCGTCGAGATCGCGGCCAAAATTCGCAGCGGCAGCCGCAAGCGTGATCTTCATTTCAGGCCCTTCCCAATCCGGTGACGCTGTCTTGCAAGGCTTCGGTGGTGACACCATCAGGCCAGCGCAGGCTCACTCCGCGCTGCATGACAAGTTCACCCACTTCGGCAGTGTTCGTCAGTGCCGAGCCCATTCGGCCTCGGCTCGCGTCATCGGCTGTCACCATGCCGAATCCGGGAAAACACGTGAGCCAATCGCCCGCCGTGACGCTGGCTGGTGCCGGAATATGCTCGACGGTGATAACCGCACCACAGCCGCTTGCTTCGGCCAGCATTCCGACGGTTCCAATAAGGCCCGCCATGCTGATGTCTTTGGCAGCTGCGGGCTGCGCGTCCTGCACCATTCGCGTAAGCACCTGCAACTCCGTGGCAGATCGACTTGACGAGGAATCCCACTGAGCGCCGTCGAACCCGCGGCGCCACCCGCCGTTCAGGTCAGCGGTGATGCTGAGTACCTGTCCCGCCCGCCCACCTCCACCCGGAACAGGGCGTTCCGCCCGTCCCAGGGCCGTCACCGATAACGACGACGACACGCTAATTTGCGTGTGGCCACCGAGCACTGGCACGCCCCACGCCTGCGCGCCGCTGCGGAGCCCGTTCATGATGCGGCGTGCAAATGAGATATCCCGGGCGC
>JAYTTG010000109.1:0-2313 GCA_043745175.1 Microbacteriaceae bacterium | reverse complement strand
TCGTGCTGTTCGCGATGTCGACCGTCGATGCAAAGAAGTTCGACCTGCTCCGCAACTCCCTCGCGACCGGGTTCGGCCAGACCGACATCGGCAAGCTCGACACGGCGAAGGGCACTGTTCTCGACCCGACGAAGGCCAGCAAGAGTGGCGAGAGTTTCGGGGCCGGGCCGCAGACGGCCCAGGCCGCTGCTGCCGCCGCAAAGGCCGCCGCCGCGGCCGCGGTCAAGGAAGTCGACTCGATCAAGAACCTCGAGGCGAAAGTGAGCGCGAGCCTCGCGATTCAGGGCCTCCAGGGCACGGTGCAGTACACGATCGACCAGCGCGGCCTCACCATCCGGCTCGTCGACCAGCAGGCGTTCTTCGCACCGAACAGTACGGTGCTCACCGGTTCCGCGCCGCGGGTGCTCGACACCATTGCTCCGATCCTCTCGGCGACCGGGGAGGACATCGCCGTCGAGGGCCACGCCGACAGTCGCGCGACGCTTCCCCCCTTCCCCACCAACTGGGAGCTGTCATCCGGCCGCGCGGTCGCCGTGCTCCGGCGGATGGTGGAGAGCGGTGGAGTCACCGAATCCAAGATCGGAGCGGTCGGATACGGCTCCTCGCGTCCGCTCTCACTCGGAACCGCCGACGCCGACTTCGCACAGAATCGAAGGGTCGATATCATCGCCCTGTCCAACGCGTCCGAGTCGGTGAGGGCCCTCATCCCTGATGTGGTCTCCGGGAAGATCCCCGGAAGTATGACAGCCGCGGAACCCGCTGCCGTCACCGCAGCGACTGCAACCACCTGGATCCCCGTCGTCACCAGACCCGTTCCGCTGATCCTCTTACGGGCGGTCACCCCCGGCCGATAGTGCCCTGTGTGACGGTCCAGGAACATTCTTCACTCGGCGTGCCCGCACGATCGGGCCCGGCGGTGGAGCCGTATGACTTCCGCCGGCCGACCACTCTCGCCCGTGAGCACTCCCGGGTGCTGGAGCTTGCGCTCGAGACGTTCGCACGCCAGTGGGGAACGCAGCTCACCGCCAAGGTACGGGTGATCTCGCAGGTCACTTGCGAACAGATCCTCATGGAGACCTACGACGAGTACGCCTCCGCGCTTCCCGCGACCACCGCGATGATCCTGTGCAACCTGCAGGGGATTGATGCCCGGGCGGTCATCCAGTTTCCAGCGTCGGCAGCGCTCACCTGGGTGTCGTACATGCTCGGAAGTAACACCGCTCAGGTAATCGAGGAACGCAAGTTCACCCAGGTGGAGCAGGCGCTCGTGCGCCGCCTCTTCGATGATGCGCTCGAGGATCTCCGCTACTCCCTCGGGGCTTTGCTCGAGGCTGCGATCTCCATAGACACCATCCATTACAACTCGCAGTTCGCCCAGGCCGCAGCGACCTCCGACCTGATGATCGTGGCGAGCTTCGGCATCCGGGTCGGTGACAGCTCGACCACGGCGACCCTCGCTATCCCGGCCGAGGCGCTTCTGCCGCAGCTTGGCCAGCCGAGCGTTGCCGCGGCGACTGGGAACTCCCGGGAGAAGGTCGCTTTGCAGCTCGGTTGGGTCCCGGTCGAAGTCGCGCTGAGCCTCAGCCCGGTGCTCGTGAACCCGAGCCGTGTGCTGAGCCTTGCGGTGGGTGACCTGCTCACCATTCCGCACCAGCAGCACCGTCCGCTGAACCTCACCGTCGAGGGAGAGACCCTCGCCCGCGCTGCCGTCGGCGCCAATGGCTCCCGTCTTGCCTGCGTCGTCACCGCCGCCCCAGAGAACGAGACCCACCAGAAGAGAAGGCCGAACCAGTGAAGAAGTCCATTGTCATCGATCCACGCTCTGCCGCAGCGGAGGCGCTCGCGCAGCTGTTGCCGAGCACCTCCCTCCTCGAAGCCGTCGCATTTGAGGGTGTGCCGACCGCCCCCTTCGACAGCGCGGTGGTCGCCTCGTTCGTCGGGGAGATCTCGGCCGACCTGGCGATCGTCTTCCTCGATCCGATCGCGACGGCGGATGCCGCAGTCGCGGATTCCCTGCTGGTGTCGACCGTCGACGTGCTGCGGCCCGCTCTCGATGCCGCCGCGGGTGTGCTCGGCTCGGGTGTGCTCGGCGACGCCCGGGTGGACGACGCCACGGCGCTGTTCTCCGACCCGGCCACCGAGGTCTTCGCCCTCTCCAATGGTGGCAGCGCAGCCGGCTGGTTCGCTATCCGCTTGCGGGAGAGCCTGGCCGGAGCCACCCCGATCTCCCAGGAGTCGCTCGTGAACAACCTCAGCCGCATCAATAACGTCGAGATGGCGCTCACCGTGGAGATCGGTCGCACCCGCATGGCG
>JAYTTG010000108.1:0-8503 GCA_043745175.1 Microbacteriaceae bacterium | reverse complement strand
GCCCAGCTGGCCTCCGAGGTGAACGCGGTCGCCGATGCGGATGCCTACCGCGTGAAGGTCGCAGCGAACGCGGCCGCGGAGGCCCGCGTCATCGCCGCAACTGCCGAGCGCGACAGTCGCGTCGCCAACGCTGAGGCGATCCGTGCAGAGGGCCAGGCCACGGCCGATGCAATCCTCGCCAAGGGCCAGGCCGAGGCCGCGGCGACTAAACTCGCGGCCGAAGCGGTCGCCCAGAAGTCGGAGGCGCTCATCCAGCTGCGGCTCGTCGAGATGCTTCCGCAGATTGCCCACGAGCTCGCCGCCCCGATGGGCAATATCGACCAGCTGACGGTCGTTTCTACGGATGGCGCAAGCCAACTCACCAGGAACGTCGCGGGCGGATTCACCGAGATCGACGCGGTGCTCAAATCAACCACCGGCATCGACCTTCGTGGTCTGCTCGGTAGCTTCGCCGGAGGTGCAGCCGCGGCCAGGGCGGCCGCAGCCACGACCACGAGTGCGGGTGCGGGTGTGGTGCATCCACCCGCGCCAGAATCGGTACCGGTCGACGCACCGCTGGCGGAAAAAGAGTAGGAGTTCTATCCAGCCTTCGCGCCAGAACACTGGACCGCTCGGCACCTCGAAGCCGTGTGACCTTAGGCCCTGTCGGCGTCACTCGCGTTTCCTAGGATCGGCTACCAGCCGGTTCATCGGATGGTCCGCATCCCCCTTTTTGCCGCCGGCCGACGGGAGCATCCTCATGCCATACATCGACGTTCCGACCCACGACGAGGTCTTACGGCTCGCCAGCATCCGTGAACCGGCTTGCGTGTCGATCTACGTCCACGCCGCCGCTGGACCCGACGCCTCGGACACCGCAAGAATCGAGGTCAACACTCGATTACGCTCGGCGACTGAATTACTCGAGGCCGCGGGAACGGATGCCGACATCGTCGAGTCGATCCGTGCCGCCGTCGAAAGCCTGCTGGTAGAGCGAGACTTCTGGCGCCGGGACACCAGGACCCTCGCTATTTTCGTGAACGGCACGTCGCTTGTCAGTTTTCACCTGGCGAACAGGCTCCTCGGGCTCACTGAGGTTTCCGACCGGTTTGCCATAACCCCCGTTCTGCGCGCCACCACTTTTTCCCGCTCGGCTTTCGTGCTCGCGCTTTCGCAGAATGCCGTCCGACTCATCGAAGTCTCGCCCGCTTCACCGGCCAGCGAGATTGTGGTGCCCGACCTACCCCACGACCTCGAGACCACGGTGGCTCTCGACCTCACAAATGACCGGCAAACGCTCGCTCACCTTCGTACGTCCGAAGATCCGAAGGTTCGTATGCGCCAGTTCTCGCAGGCGGTCGACCGAGCGCTGCGTCCGATCGTGGCCGACTCGAATCGACCCCTGATTCTCGCGGCGGCCGAACCTCTCGCGAGTATCTACCGTTCAGTCTCCTCGTATGCACGACTCGGAGAGGAAATGATCACGGGCAATCCCGAACAGAAGTCGGCACTCGAGCTGGCCGCGAGCGCCACTCCGATTCTCGATGCCGCACATGCGGCCGAGTTGGCCACCCAGATCGCACGGTTCCACGAGAGCACGTCGCGGGGTCTGGCTGACGACACCCTCACCGGCGTCTCCCTCGCCGCCACATCTCGGGTGATCGACACGCTCTTCGTGGACATCGACCATCGCCTTCCGGGACGCATCGACGAATTGACGGGGATCATCACCCGGAACGAGGTCGAAAACGAGACACCCTACGACGTAATCGACGAGGTAGTGCGGCGCGCCCTGTCGTCGGACGCGAAGATCTTCGCTGTGCACGGCTCTGAGGTGCCGGGAAGCGGTCCCGTCGCTGCGATTCTCCGGTTTCCGGTCAACGCCTAGAGCTCCGCACCAATGGCACGTTTGATCATGGATTCATTCAACAATCGCATCGAGCGCGGTCAGTGACTCGTTGTCGGACCCGAGCGGCTCAGGGGAACCGACACCGTCGTGTTCTGGTTGCCCGCGGCGGTGTGCCAGTAGCGGTGTGCCAGTAGCGGTGTGCCAGATCGAATGGTCTGGGCCCTCGGCTGACCCCAAGGGCATCAGCCGTAGTAGATCCTGTTCGCAACTCCGATGATCGCGTTCTGCAGGTTCGTGCCGGGTGTACCCGTGGACTCCTCCTGAAAGTACCACCAGAAGCCGCCCCCGATGCTTGTCGGATAGGCGAGCATGGCTGAGTAGTACTGCGTCGCCAGGGTGGATCTCGCGGCCCGCGCTGCCGCCTCGGTCGAGGCGGCGTTGAGGTGGATCAATGACCAGAAGTACCGCGGGGTGTCGGTGTAAAAATAGTCGAATTCGCCAAGTCCGATCGACTTCCCACTGAACATCGTGGCCAAGGTCGACATGATCTCGTCGAAGCCGCTCCCCAGCGGGGCATCTTCGACATACGTTGACAACAGCACCACATCCAACTTCGACGCATACCCAGTGTTGACGAGGTTATTCTTCGCCCAGGTGAAGGTCGAGTTGAGCGGGCGATTGCTGGTGGAGACTTGCCAATACAACGTCCCCACGGTCGGAACCGTGGTGTGGGCGTGTACGTAGTCGGCGGCGGCGGCAACCTTCGTCGCCATCTCCCCCGAACCGTAGCTATAGGCCCCGTTCGCAGGGTTCTCATCGATCCACTCACCATTGATCTCGTTGCCCACTTCCCACGCGTCGATGTTCAGTGCGGCGTCTGCGTTGAGGGAGAAGTGATTCACGATGGTGCGGAAGCGCGACTGGTATTCGGCCGCCGTGCAGTGGGTTGGCGAGGCCACCGGCAGGCAAGCCCGCGCACTGGTCGAGTCGAACGGCAGGCCCAGCACTAGAAGTCCCTTGGCGTGTGCTGCACGTACCGCGACGTCGAAGTCCGCCGGGGAGGTACCAAGATCGAACACGATGCGAACCCAGCCGTAGCCAGGGCTCGGCGACACGCCGGTTGGCAGGGTGGCGTTCTGTGCGTAGCCGAGCCGGTTCGCCGTGTTGGCCAGAGAGGCGTCGTCGAAGGTCATGCCCAGCCACGGGCTGCCCAAATTCTGCTCATCCTTATACCTCGCCAACTGCACGCCGTACTCGGCCAGCAGCAGGTCATAGCTCGCATGAACGTCCGAAAGCACAACCCACCCCAGTCTTCCCCTCCCGCTCTCCGTCGACGCGGCCATCATCGCGGAAAAATCGGAGGCGAGTCTCGCTGTGCTGCTCGTGAATGTGGCGCCGCCCGCGTACGCGGGCGTCGCCCTGAGGCGTCGAGCGAGCGCCACATCGAAGCGCCTTTTCAGGTCCCTCGCCGCCTGGTAGGTGAAGTTCACCGTTGCCGAGGTGGTGAACCCAGCACCGAGGTTGTCAAGAAACACCGACGAGTAACCCCGAGTCGTGGACGTTGGCCAGGTGATCGCGAGCGCGCTCGCTACCGAAACCGGTAGCGCGAAAGTCAGGTCGGCACTGTGCACGGTCGGCGCGATCGGAGTATTCGAGGCATTGAGATCCTCCAGCGTCGTCGGATTCACCACCGCCGCGATGATCTTGCTCGCGAAGCCGTTAGTCAAGTTGTCAATCTTGTTGCTGGCAAGGTCTCGTGCCGCCGCGCCGGTCATCGCCGCGCCGGACGCGTCGTAAAAGGTCAGGGTGAGAGTGCCCGCAAACGACTGTGCCGGCATGGTGGCGATAAGCAATCCCCAGGTGATGGCGGCGATGAGCGCCAGGCCGACGGCAGAGCGCACGGTGCGACGGCGCCTCCGCTTCTGATCGATAATCGGTATCCCCTTCGATATGGTGCGTGACCTGCCCGGCAGCCGGAACGCCACGGCAGCATCGTGCTGCCCTGACCCTCATCCTTTCAGGGGATCAAGAATCTCCACCACACCCGGGGCGAGACAGTTCTTCGTGGTCTGTTCGGCCAGATCCGAATCCGCCGCCGAGAACTCCTGCCCGAAGTTCGAGTGGCCGGCATCGACTCGTTCGTGGGTGCGATTCATGAACTGGTCGAGCAGACCACGCAGAATGCCGCTGCCGCGCGCAAGAAAGAGCGAATTCATCCGGTCGTTTCAACGATGGGTATTCCTGGGTCGGACAGTGATCGTCGCATAGCTTGGGCGGGTGTGACGCCACCGAGCGTTTTGCGGGGTCGGTTGTTGAGCTCGCTGACGACTTCCAGAAGCGGTGGCGGCGCTTCTGCCCACTCGCGGAAGGGACGGTCCACGAGGAGCGCCCGCGAGAAGCGCCGCGGGGCACCGCGCGCTGGCTAAACCAGCAGCCCGGCAATCACCCCCGGTACCGCATCGATGAGATCAAGGATCGTGAGCGGGCCGCCCGCGCTGGCTCGTGACGCCGCCAACCCGTGGATGACCGAGGCCGTTGCTCCAAGTTGCGCGAGTAGCGCGCCGTCGTTATTTATCGCACGCGAGTGGGTCGCCACAAGAGCTCCGAGGATACCGCCGAGAGCATCCCCCGCCCCCGCGGTAGCGAGCCAGGTCGGGGCGGATGACGCGACGAGCCGGGTGCCGTCCGGAGCGGCGACGTAGGTGCGGTGTCCCTTCAGCAACACGGTCACCCCGAGCTTGTGCGCCGCCCGACGCGCCGCTTCGGCGGGGTCATGAGCGATTTCGTCCGGGGATTCATCGAGCACTCTCGAGAGCTCGCGGAAGTGCGGGGTGATGATCGCCGGCCCGCTGACGCGATCAAGGAGGTCGAGGGCGCCCGCATCAACTACAATTGGCAGCCCGGAATCCAGGGCCACGCCGAGCCTGTCGGCGGTGGCGGTGTCCCTCTTCGCCGCATCCATCCCGGAGCCGACCAGCCAAGCCTGCACGCGACCGGCCGCCGCGACCGCTTCCGGGCGGCGCTGCAACACAAAGGTCGTCGCCCGTTCGTCGCCGAGGTAGCGCACCATCCCGACACCGGTGTGAAGTGCGGCTTCCACGCCCAGCACCGCGGCGCCGGGATACGCGGCCGATCCGGTGACCACCCCGAGCACCCCGCGGGAGTACTTGTCGTCATCCAGTGCCGGCACCGCGATGAAGCGGGCAGCGTCGCGCGGGGTCCAGTCCGTGAAAGTACTCATGGGTCTCACGATAGTTTGGAAGACGTGACCAGCACCCTGCGCCCCCTGAGCATCCCTGACCGAGTCGTCGTATTCGACTACGGCGAAGTCATCTCTCGATCACCGAGCGAGGCATCGCGCGCAGCTCTCGAGAAATTGGCGGGGGTGGATCCGGTGCGCTTTCGCGCGTCCTACGACGCCCACCGGGACGGGCTCGATCGCGGTACCACCAGCATCCGCGACTACTGGATGCTGGTAGCTGCGGACACCCGAGCGGACTGGTCGGAGGCGCGCATCCACGAGCTCTGGGTTGCCGACTTCACCGGGTGGATCAGCATCGACCCTGAGGTGTTCGAGATCATCGCCGATCTTCACGCCGGAGGCACCCGCATCGCCCTGCTCTCGAACGCGGGCTTCGATTTTGCGAGCCCATTCCGATATTCCCCCATCGCCCGATTCTTCGAGCGCATGTTCGTGAGCGCCGAGATGCTGAAGTTGAAGCCGGAGGCCGACATCTACCAAGAAGTCGCCACCGAGCTCGGAATAACCTGCGCCGAAATGGTCTTCATTGACAACAGGCAGGTCAACGTCGACGGCGCAGCGGCGCTCGGCATCACGGGTCACCACTTCGTCGAAGCGGCGGGCCTGCGCCGTTTTCTCCAGAGACTCGCAGATAGGTGACCATGCCGATACCCACCCTCTTCACCCCCTATTCCGTTCGTTCCGTCACGATGCGCAATCGCCTATGGGTGGCGCCGATGTGCGAATACTCGGTGGAGAAGCACGACGGTGTGCCGACCGATTGGCACCTTGTGCACCTCGGCGGATTCGCCAAAGGCGGCGCCGGTCTCGTCATCACGGAAGCAACCGCGGTGAGCGCCGAGGGCCGTATCTCCCCCGAAGATACGGGCATCTATAGCGACGAACAGCGGGATGCCTGGTCGCGCGTCGTCGCATTCATTCATGCCCAGGGGGCTGTCGCCGGCATCCAGCTCGCCCATGCCGGCCGAAAGGCCTCCACCTGGCGGCCCTGGGCTCCCGAGCGAGGAACCGTGCCGCAGTCCGAGGGTGGCTGGCCGGCCGTGGCACCGTCGGCGGTGGCCTTCACCGGGTATGCGGTTCCCACCGAACTCGATCAGGCTGGAATCGACGGCGTCGTCGCCGACTTCGCTGCGGCCACCCGACGCTCGATCGACGCCGGATTCGACGTACTCGAGCTGCACGCCGCTCACGGCTACCTACTGCACCAGTTCCTATCCCCGCTGTCGAACCTCCGCACAGACGAGTACGGTGGCAGTCTCGAAAACCGGGCCCGCCTGCTCCTCGAGGTGATCGCCGCCGTGCGGGCCGAGGCCGGCGACGCTGCGGCCCTCTTCGTTCGTTTCTCCGCCACAGACTGGGCAGAAGGCGGCTGGGACCAGGAGCAGACCGCGACCGTCGCCGACTGGGCACGAGACGCCGGGGCGGACTTCTTCGATATCTCGACCGGTGGTCTCGTCTCCGGCACGACCATCCCGCTTGCCCCCGGCTACCAGGTGCCCTTCGCCGACTTCGTAAAACATGCCTCATCCGTCGAGGTGAGCGCCGTCGGCCTCATCACCGAGGCGCAGCAGGCTGAGGAGATCATCACCTCGGGGAGAGCGGATGCCGTGATGCTGGCCCGCGCGATCATGCGCGACCCACACTTCCCGCTGCGTGCCGCGCACGAACTGGGCGTCGAGCTGGACTATTGGCCAGTCCAGTACCTCCGCGCAAAGTGGCCAGCCTGAATCGAGCCTGCAGAAGCTGGGTCAGGCTCGTCGGGTCGCGTCCTGGACCTCACCGACGAGTTCTTCGATGATGTCCTCAAGAAAAAGCACACCCCTGGTCTGGTCCGCATCGTCGAACACCCGCGCGAGATGCACGCCCGAACGCCGCATTGCGGCGAGAGCGTCTTCGAGGTCCATACCGCGGGAGATCGAGATCAGCTGGCGGATGCGCTTCGGTGGCACCGGCTCGTCGAACTCACCCGCTTCGTCGAGGTCGAGTACGTCCTTGAGGTGCAGGTAGCCGGTGGGCTCTCCCTCGTCGTTCACGAGTACATAGCGAGAAAAGCCGTTCTGGGCAACGGCGCGCTCGACGTCGGCGGGGGTCGCCGCCTCCGGCAGGCTCACGAGATCAGGCATCCCCACCGCGATGTCCCTCACCTTTTTCGCAGTGAACTCGAAAGCGGCGTTGAGCGCGCCGATATTGTCGGTGAGCACGCCCTCCCTCGTTGATTGGGCGACGATATTTGCCACCTCATCCACCGTGAAGGCACTGTTGGCCTCGTTCTTCGGCTCCACCCGGAAGAGGCGAAGCACTCCATTCGCCGTCGCGTTCAGCGCGTAGATGATCGGCCTGAAGACCATCGAGATGAAGACGAGCGGCGGCGCCAGGATGAGCGCAGCGCGATCCGGCACCGAGAACGAGAGGTTCTTCGGCACCATCTCGCCGATCACCACATGAAGGAACGAGACGATGATGAGCGCGATGATGAATGCGATCGTGCCAACCACCTCCTGCGGCAGTCGGGTGAGCGCGAGCGGATACTCCAGCAGATGGTGGATGGCCGGCTCGGAGACATTGAGAATGAGTAGCGAACACACGGTGATACCGAGCTGGCTGGTCGCAAGCATCATCGTCGCGTGTTCCATCGCATAGAGCGTCGACTTCGCAGCCCGACCTCCCGCCTCAGCCCTGGGTTCGATCTGCGAGCGTCGGACCGAGATCACCGCGAACTCCGCGCCAACGAAGAATCCATTGATCAGCAGCAGGATCACTAACCATGCAATGCCCCAGCCGCCCGTCATGAGGATGCTCCATCCGGGGCCGCCGACGGATCCGCGGTTGGCGTGTAACGCACGCGATCGATGCGACGCCCGTCCAGTCGCTCGACTCGGAACTCGCCGCCCTCGACCGTCACGCTATCGCCGACGAAAGGCAGGCGCCCGAGTTCGCTCATCATGAAGCCACCGACAGTTTCGTAGGGTCCCTCCTCGGGGATCACGACATCCGCCCGCTCGAGTAATTCGTCCGGGCGCAGCATGCCGGGGAAAGTGAGCCAGTCCCGCGAGCGAACAACCCCCGCGAGGGTGCGATCGTGTTCATCGGCGACCTCGCCGACGAGCTCCTCCACGAGGTCCTCGAGGGTGACGACCCCGGCGGTGCCGCCATACTCGTCCACGACCACTGCCATCTGGTAGCCCCGCCCGCGCAGCTCTCCGAGCAGCACGTCGAGTTTCATGGTCTCAGGCACGCGCAAGGCGTCCGTCTGCAGGGCGGAGACCGGCACATCCGGTCTCTTCTCACGCGGCACGGCCACGGCCTGCTTCACGTGCACCAGGCCGACCACGTCATCGAGAGAATCGTCGATCACGGGAAACCGCGAAAATCCCGTCTGCTGGGCCAGGGCGATGACGGTGTGAGCGGAGTCG
>JAYTTG010000107.1:0-2317 GCA_043745175.1 Microbacteriaceae bacterium | reverse complement strand
AAGCTCTGCGCGGGGTGAATTGCCAGTGGGTCACCCGGCGCGAGTGTCCCGGGCGCAAGGGCTGCGATGGCCAGGAAAAAAAGTGCCGCGCCTCCGATCCAGAGCCATGCCTGTCTCATTCGGCACGCAGCCGAGGATCCACCAGGCGGTCGCCGAGGTCGGTGAGCGTCGTGACGAGCATGTAGCCGAGCGCGACAACGAGCACGACACCGAGGACGACCGGAACATCCCGTTGCTGCACTGCCGAGAGCAGGCTGCGGCCGAGGCCGGGCCGGGCGAAGATCGTCTCGACCACGACGGCCCCGCTGATGAGCGAACCGAAGGCCCAACCGGCCAGTCCGATGGCAGGAATCGCGGCATGCCGCAGCGTGTGGCGCCAAAACACGCCGCCGGAGCCTTCCCCGCGAGCCTCTGCCGCGAGCACGAAAGGCGAAGCCATCGCATCGAGAATCGATTCCCTCATCACCTGGGCGAGAAAACCAGAAAGGGGGAGAGCGAGGGTGAGCACCGGCAGTACGAGCCCGAGCGGCCCGGGCACACTCACCGGGGGAAGCCAGCCCAGGGTCGTGGAGAACAGCAGGATGAGGCTGATCGCCAGCCAGAAGTGCGGCACTGCAGCCGCCACCACCTCGAGCACCCAGCTGATTCCGGATGCCGCCCGTCCGCCCTGTGCGGACCACGCTGCCAGCCCGAGCGCGATCGCCGCTGCGACCAACAATGAGACCATCGCAAGCAGCAGAGTGCCACCGAGATTCTCGCCGATGACGGCGACCACGGGCTGTTTGAGCGCGTAGGAATTGCCGAGGTCCCCCCGCAGCATCCGGCCAAGGTAGTGAAGGTATTGCACGAGCAGCGGCTGGTCGAGACCGTAGTCGGCACGCGCCCTGGCCAGGGCCGCAGCGCTCGCTTGGGAGCCGGGACCTCCGAGTATGGCCTCGGCGGGATCCCCGGGGATCAGTCTGATCGCGAAGAAGGTGACAGTCGCCACCGCCCAGAGCACGAAAATCACCCCTCCGAGCCGGAGCAATAGCCAGGGAGCCCAGTTGCGACGCGCGCCGGACCTCGGTATCGCGCCTACCGGGAGAGCCACGAGTCGTACATCGTGGGGGTCGACACCGTCGGCATCGCCCGCACGCCCTTCACGAGGGAGCGGTGCAGGTAGTGATTCTGCTGGTCGTAGAGGGGCAGGATGTAAAAACCCTTCAGCACGATCGCCTGGGCCTGCTTGTAGAGCGACAGTCGTTCGGTGGCATCCGAGGTCGCCGCGGCCTTCTCAAGCAGCGCATCCAGCGTGGGGTCTTTCACCTGGGAGTGGTTGGCGAAGTAGCCACTCGGGGCAGGCTTCGTTCCAGCCGAGTCGAACAGGATGCGCAGCACATCCGGCCCCACCTTCGTATAGGGAGCGCTCACCAGGTTGTATTGGTTCTTGCCGAGGGCGCCGTACCAGCTCGACAGGTCCAGCGGCGTGAGGTCGACCTTGAAACCGGCCTCCTTCGAGGTGGCCTGCAGCTGCTCGAACAGCGACTGCTCGGCAGGGATCGATTGGTTGGTGCTCACGGGGAAAGAGAGCTCAAGCACTGCGCCGTCCTTAGTGCGGTACCCATCGGCGTTCTTGGCGGACCAACCCGCTTCGTCGAGTAACGTCGCCGCAGCCCTCTGGTTGTAAACGAACAGGGAGGGTTCGGAAACACCGGACTTCTCCACGCTCGACAGTGCAGAGTACGAGCGCTTCGCCGTACCGAAGAACAGGTTGGTGACGGCGTCGTCAACGTTTGTCGAGCGGATGAATGCTTCGCGCACCTTCGCATCGTCGAAGGGTGCAATGCTCGAGTTCAGCTCGATGCGATTGGATGCCCCTGGGCGAGGCGCGTCGATGGCCACAAGGTCCTGTGACTTCTTCGCGGCGACGAGAGTGTCGGGCTGCACGTTGTCGATCACGTCAACCGTGCCGGCCTGCAGCGCGGCGTAGCGCGAAGCCGAGTCGGGCAGGAAGCGCCACTCGATCGCCGTGAGATACGCGCGGCCCGAGTGGGCGGCATCCGCCGGGGGAGAGCTGTAGGCGTTGTTTCGCACGAGACTGATCGACTGCTGGTGCGTCCACTTCGACACGACGAACGGTCCGGTGCCCACCGGCGACTCGCAGTTCACTGCCTGGCTGCGCTTCAGCGCGGTGGCGGATTCAATCGCCAGCCAGGGCTGGGAGAGCGAGTCGAGGAGGGCGCTGTCGGGCGTCGAGAGGGTGAAGCGCGCGACATCCGCTCCCACCGCGGTGACGCCGGTGACCTTCTGCATGGCCAGATATCCCGTGGAGGATGCG
>JAYTTG010000106.1:0-2318 GCA_043745175.1 Microbacteriaceae bacterium | reverse complement strand
TGCTCGCGGCCGCGGAGGGGGAGCGCGGGGTGTTCCGCTTCGAGGGGCGAATGGTGGATGAGCCAGTGCTCCGGCACGCCCGCTCGGTGCTGCGGCGGGCAGAGGCCGATTGACTAAGCTGCACATCATCAGCCGAGCGCCGATTCATCCGGCCGCACGGCTGACAAACCGCAGCACGGTCGTCGCCTGGAGTCAGCGCCCGAAAGAGCCCGCCGCCGGGCAATCGAATGGGTCGCCGCCGGCCGACAGGCCTACCCGGTTGAGGTAGCGCACCACGATCGCGTAGGACGCTCGCAGCGAAGTCTCCGTGTACACGATCCCATTCGAGTCGCAATATTCGCGGGCGATCTCTCGCGCCTTCTTCAAGTGCGGCCGGGGCATGTTGGGGAAAAGGTGGTGCTCCACCTGGTGGTTGAGCCCGCCCATGAAGGTGTCCATCACCCAGTTGCCGCGGATATTTCGCGACGTCAACACCTGGCGGCGAAGGAAGTCGACCTTCGAGTCGTGCGGGAGCACGGGCATCCCCTTGTGATTCGGGGCGAATGAGGCCCCCATGTAGACGCCGAATACGGCGAGCTGCACACCGATAAAGGCACACGCAAGGCCGGTAGGCATCAGGAGGAAGATCGCGACAACGTAGAGCACGATCCGAGGCACGAGCATGGAGATCTCGAGCCCGCGACGATCGACCTTCGTGCGTCCGAACACGGTGCGAAAACCCGCAATATGTAGGTTGAGGCCTTCAAAAATGAGGATAGGGAAGAAGAGGTAGCCCTGCCGCTTGGTAAACCATGCATACAGCCCGCTGGCCTTGGCCGCATCCTCCGGCACGAACGACACGAAGTCCCGCTCGATATCCGGGTCCTTGCCGGTGACGTTGGGATTCGCATGGTGCCGACTGTGCTTCGTCATCCACCACGAGTAGCTGATCCCCACGAAAAGGTTCGCAATCGTGCGCCCGGCAAGGTCGTTAGCGGTGCCCGACTCGAAGACCTGGCGGTGGGATGCCTCGTGGGCGAGGAAGGCGAACTGGGTAAAGATCACCCCGAGGGCTGCGGCGAGAAGCAACTGGAACCAGGAGTCTCCGAGCAGCACCATACCGGCGACCGTCGCGCCGAGGGCGCCGAGCAGGGCGGCGAACATGCCGTAGTAAAAGCCGCGACTGCGCCGGAGCAGCCCGGCGTCGCGCACGGTTCGCAAAAGTGCGGAGTACTCGGTCGTGGGGTTCGACCGGTCGCCTCGCGGTTTCGTCTTGGTGAAAATGACGACGGGGGGCGTGCTGATGGTCATGGATAGCCTTGCTGTAAAGAACCGGTGGAGTGGGTGACCGGGGCGCAGGCAACCTTCGCTCACGGTATGCGGTTCTTCGGTGCGGAGGGCCGTTCGGACGGGATGCTCCAGGCGTTCTCGCAGAGCAATCTCAGGATCAAGCCGCTACTCGTCGAACGTGTTCACCATCGCGTGCGCGGCCCGGTCGAGGTAGTCCCAGAGCGTGGCATCGTCGAACGGGGCGAGTTCGAGGCCATCGACCGCGGCGCGCATGTGGAGTAGCCAACGGTCGCGGGCATCCGGATTCACAGCGAACGGCAAGTGACGCGCGCGCAGCCGAGGGTGGCCGCGCTGCTCGGAATAGGTGCCAGGGCCGCCCCAATACTGCTCAAGAAAGCCCGTGAGCCGCTGGATCGCCCCCTCAAGGTCCGGCTGCTCCGGGTACATCGGCAGCAGCACGTCATCGGTGCTGATGCCGTCGTAGAACGCCCGCACGAGCCGCTCGAACGTTGGACGTCCGCCGATCTTCTCGTAAAAGCTGCCGAGGGCGGCTTCGCCGTGCTCACTCACGCGCAAGGTAACCGGATTGACCTGCCCACCGGGGAGCTCGCCGCTCATAGCCGTAACTTTCTCGGAGGCTTCGGATCAGCGGTCGTGGCGATCGGGTTCGGCGCTGTGCGCGGGGGACGCGCTCCTTTGATGCTCTCCGCTCCCTCAAAGCCGCTCAGCACGATGCTGTTGAGGGCCGGGAGCCTGATACCCATCGCATCGAGAGCTGACTTGAGGCGTGCGCGCAGATCCCGTGCCACGTCATCCTTCACGCCCGCCCTGGTCTTGACGACCAGGCGAATCACGATTGCCTCGGCAGAAATCGACTCGATGCCCCAGATCTCGGGCTTCTCGAGGATGCGGCTGCGCCACTTGGGGTCGGCGGCCATTTCCGTGCCGATCGTGAGCATCCGCTCCTGAACCGCCGCGACATCCGCGTCGTAGGGGACGGCGAGGTCGATGATGACTCGCGACCAGCCCTGCGACATGTTGCCGACCCG
>JAYTTG010000105.1:0-8509 GCA_043745175.1 Microbacteriaceae bacterium | reverse complement strand
TAGTCGCTGATGTACCCGGCTGGGATCCGGCCCAATCCGCGACCGGCTATGCCTGCACCATCGGGTACGTCGGCGAGTAGCCGCTCGCCGCCGGGAGGTTAGCGCCAGTCGCAGTATGCGGGCAGAGCTGACGCCTCGCAGAGTCAGCGACGCTAGCTCCACGGCGGGGCCGACACTTCGCGGAGGGGCTGTCGCCTCGCGGAGGGAGGCGCAACTCCCGCCGCGAGAACTTTTCAGCTCCACGAGCGGGCATATCCCCCGCCACGGCGACCCGGAACGGGTTACCCGTCCAGCATCGCGAGCACGGACTCGGGCTTCGGAATGCCGCGGGCTAGGTCCGGGGCCGCGATGGCCTCGGTGTATCCGGTGCGCAGCGGCAGGACACCCGCCCAGGCCGGGCCCGCGACATCCGCCGGGCCGTCTTCCGGCCACCCGTCGGATACCTTGAGCGTCCACTCGTCGACCGTCATCCGCAGCACGAGCGTCGCCGCAAGCTCTTTCATGGAATGTGCGCGTAATTCGATGACGCGGCCGGGGATGAGTCCCTCGGTCACGAGATCGAGGGCTGCGACCTGGTCGATGACAGGCGCGCAGCTGCCGAAGAGTACCGCGCTGCGGTAGTTCATCGAGGACTCGAAGGCGGATCGGGCGATCACGAGAGCGTCGACCGCGGTCACCGAGAGGGCGACGGGCACGCCTGTGGAGAGCAGCCGGAGCCAGTGGGAGCCGGTGGACCCGTGCAGCAGGATCTGCGCGCCATCCGTCACAATCGCGATCGGAAGCACCCGCGGCTGGCCGTCTTCCACGAAGGCGAAATGCCCCACGCGCGCATCACGCACCAGAGCGGTGAGGGCTGCGAGATCCGGTGCGACGAATTTTTCTGGCATACGGGTCGGCGGCGACATGCGGACCGGATTGGTGTGACGGGGGGCGCTCACAACCGCTCCGCAGCGGCCACGACGTTGTACATGAGCATGGCGCGGGTCATCGGGCCTACCCCGCCGGGCACCGGCGAAAGAAACGCCGCGACCTCGGCGACGCCGGGATCGATATCGCCGAGGAGCTTCGCCTTTCCCGTGTCGGGAGTGATCACCCGGGTGATCCCCACATCGAGCACCGCGGCGCCTGGCTTCACCCAGTCGGCCTTCACCAGACCGGGCACACCGACCGCGGCGATCACGATATCGGCGCGACGCACCTCACCGGCGAGATCGACGGTGCGCGAATGGGTGAGGGTGACTGTGGCATCCACTCCTTTGTTGGTGAGCAGGAGTCCGAGCGGGCGGCCGACGGTGAGGCCACGACCGATCACGACCACGTGCTTTCCCGCGATCGGCACGTCATAGCGTCGCAGCATCTCGACGAGCCCGGCCGGAGTACACGGCAGGGGCGAATCGAGCACACCACTGACGCCGAGCACGAGTCGGCCGAGGTTCGTCGGGTGCAGCCCGTCGGCGTCTTTAGTGGGGTCCATGAGCTCGAGCATCGCATTCTCGTCGATGCCCGCCGGTAGCGGCAGCTGGATGATATAGCCGGTCACGGCCGGGTTCTCGTTGAGGTCTCGGATGGCGGAGCGCACCTCATCCTCCGTCGCATCCGCCGGAAGGTCGACGCGGATCGACTCGATACCGAGCTCGACGCTGTCGCGGTGTTTGCCCGCAACATAGGAGAGTGACCCCGGATCGCTGCCCACGAGCAGCGTGCCGAGTCCGGGATGGATGCCGCGGGCCTTGAGTGCGTCGATGCGTCCGACCAGCTCGTTCTTGACTGCCGTTGCGGTAGTGACGCCGTCCATACGTACTGCGGTCATGAGTTCAGTCCTTTCACGAGATCCGCACGGTCTTGCTCGCGCAAAGGGTCACCTTCGCCTACCCGACCCGAGTGGGACATTGCCAAGCTGACCCTTCGAGAGCAATCGGGCTGTCAGGACCAGGTTCCGGGCGAGACGAGCCCCGGGTACAGCGGGTAGCCGTCGGTCAGCTTCAGCACGCGGGCGCGAAGGGCCGCCACATCCAGGGACGGTTTGAGTGCCGCGGCGATGATGTCGGCGACCTCAGTGAACTCCTCGTCGCCGAATCCGCGCGTCGCAAGGGCCGGCGTTCCGATGCGCACGCCAGACGGTGTCATCGGCGGGCGCGGGTCGAACGGTACGGCGTTGCGGTTCACGGTGATGCCAACCGAGTGCAGGATGTCCTCTGCTTCCTGGCCGTGGATGGTGGCGTTGCGCAGGTCAACGAGCACGAGGTGCACGTCGGTGCCACCGGTGAGCACGTCGATGCCTGCGGCCGTCGCATCCGGCGCGGTGAGACGTTCGGCGAGAATTTGGGCACCGCGGATAGTGCGCTCCTGGCGGTCCTTGAATTCGGGTTCGGCCGCGAGCTTGAAGGCCGTCGCTTTCGCCGCGATCACGTGCATGAGCGGTCCACCCTGCTGGCCGGGAAAAACATTCGAGTTGATCTTCTTCTGCAGCTCGAGGTCGTTGTTGAGGATGAAGCCAGAGCGCGGTCCGCCGATGGTCTTGTGCACCGTGGAGGAGGTGACGTGCGCGTGCTGCACGGGGTTTGGGTGCAGGCCCGCGGCGACGAGGCCGGCGAAGTGCGCCATGTCGACCCACAGGGTGGCTCCCACCTCGTCGGCGATTGCCCGGAAGGCCGCGAAGTCGAGCTGGCGCGGGTAGGCGCTCCAGCCGGCGATGAGCACCTTCGGACGGGTCTCGAGAGCCTTCTCGCGCACCATGTCCATGTCGACGAGATAGGTCTTCGGGTCAACTCCGTAGGCGTGGGCCTCATAAAGCTTGCCGGAGAAGTTGAGCTTCATACCGTGGGTGAGGTGTCCACCGTGCGAGAGTTCGAGCCCGAGGATGCGATCGCCAGGGGTAGCGATCGCGGCGAGCACGGCCGCGCTGGCGGATGCCCCGGAGTGCGGCTGCACATTGGCGTAGGCCGCGCCGAAGAGGCTCTTCGCCCTGGAGATTGCGAGGGTCTCCGCGACATCGACGAACTCGCAGCCACCGTAGTAGCGGCGACCGGGGTATCCCTCGGCGTACTTGTTGGTGAGAACCGAGCCCTGGGCCTCAAGCACGGCGCGCGGAACGAAGTTCTCGCTCGCGATCATCTCGAGGGTGCCGCGCTGGCGGTCGAGTTCCTGCTCGAGAACGCGGGCGATCTCAGGGTCGACGTCACTGAGCGGTGAAGTGAAGCTATGCAGGGAAGTGAAAGTATTCGAAGGCACTGGCGTTGCTCCTTGGGGACATGTCCGGATGAATCTAAGGTATCCGGTTCGGCCCAGGCGTACGGCCGAATCGATGTCAGTCGCTCCCCGATGGATGCCCATCTCAACGCCAGTCGCGACACGACAACCTTAGCCTGCTCGGCTGACCGGCAGAATGAATCATCGGTGGAGTGGGCAATGCGGATTAATCCATGGAGGGCAAGCAAGCTGCGGGCGCTAACATTACTCGTCACCAGACCCGAATCGAAGGACCATCATGGATGCATTCCTGCGAATGAACATCATCGACGGGCCTTTCGTCGGCGTTGTCTACACCTTGGCGCTCGGTGCGTTGCTCTACCTCGCCGCGCGTTGGCCGACGCGACGCAGGATCATCCTCGGAGTCGCCGCGCTGCTCGCGGGATCGGTGGCGGCCTTCGTCACACTCTGGATCGTCAGTGCGACGAACGCCTTCGGTGTCGATCTCAGTACCACTACCTCGATCTGGGTCATCCTGACGTTCGCTGCGATCTGCTTCGCCATCGTCAATCTCTGGAGGTCGGACTGGGTACGGAGGGTAATCGCTTCGGTCGCTATCGTGCTGTTTGCCGTCACCGGTACCATCGCGATCAACGCCGACTTCGGCCTCGATCGCACAGTCGCGGACCTGGCGGGCATTTCCATCGAAAAGCCTATTGCACTACCGAAGCCGGCTTCGAGTCGGACTCCGCTCGCCGGAGAAGCGCTGTGGTCCACCTGGGTGGCACCGAAAGACCAGCGCGCCACAGGGACCACCGGCACCGTGATCATCCCGAACACCCTCTCCGGTTTCCACTCCCGCCCCGCCGCCATCTATCTGCCGCCCGCAGCGCTGGTGAAAAACCCTCCAGCCCTACCCCTCGTCATCATGCTCATGGGGCAGCCGGGCAACCCCGACCCGACCTCCCAGAAATTGGTTCTCGACGCCTTCGCTGCCCGCCACAACGGGCTGGCGCCTATCGTGCTGGTGCCCGACCAGCTCGGTGATCCCACGACAGATCCCCTCTGCCTCGACACCTCCCTATACGGCAAGTCCGAGACCTTCCTCGTGGGCGATGTGGTGGCGTGGGCTCGGGCGAACCTGCACGTCATGTCCGATTCCGCCCACTGGACGATTGCCGGTTTCTCGAATGGCGGGCAGTGCGCAGTCTCACTCGGGGCTAAGCATCCCAAGATCTGGGGCAACGTGCTCGACATCTCTGGCGAGGAGTACCCGGGATCGGACCGGCCAAAACAGACCCTGGCACTAGCTTTCGCTGGCAATGCATCCGCTTACCTGGCCTCCCGGCCCCTGACCCTGCTTGCGGCCCACCACTACTCCAACACCGTCGGCATCTTCACCGTGGGTTCCAACGATGCCAAATACATGGCGCAGGCGAAGACAGTGGAGGCCGCGGCCCACTTATCGGGCTGGAAGACGACGTACTTCGAAGTCCCCGACGGTGGCCATGCGATCGGTGCCCTCATCGGAGGCTTGCAGGAGGGTTACCGCGTGCTCTACCCACGCCTCGGGCTTTCGGATCCCACGACCGCTCCCTGAGCCCTCACCCGGTCTGCCTAATGGTCGAGAACGCGGCGCGGTGGGCGCTGCCGCAGCAGGTCATCCGAGATGAGCACGAGAATGATCGACAGCACCAGGATGCCGGCGAAGACGAAGGGCAGCGACGCGAGTCCGAGCGTTCCGAGCAGCAGCGCACCGAGCAGCGCACCGCCGCCGATGCCGACGTTGAACGCGGTGGTGTAAAAAGCGCTCGCGGTATCGCGGATGCGCGCGGGAGCCGCGTGCAGCATCCGCGTCTGGAGAAGCGGAGGAAGGATGCCGATGGCCAACCCCCAGAGGAAGAACGCAGGCAGCGACACGGACAGCAGCCGCGGCACGAAGCCGAGCACTAGTACCGAGGCCAGGAGGACAACGAGCGATATCATCAGTCCGAGCCGCGGCCGGCGGCCGAGCACAGAGGCGACGATCACGAGCGAGATCGCCCCGGCGATACCGAACGCGAAGAGAGCGGGGCTCACCGCCGATGCATCAAGACCGACCGCCCGAGTGAGGTACGGCGCGATGTAGGTATAGAAGCAGTATTCGCCGGTCATGATGATCGCGGTGATCACGCAGACGAAGACGACGGCTGTAACTGAATGGTCCCGCCGCGGAACACTCGACTGACCAAATTCTTCGTTGAGAACCGTGATGCCGCCGGTCGCAGTGCCGACCACGGCGGCGCCGCCGAGGTGATCGACACGGGGCAGAAACCGATACACGAAGCCGGCACCGACGATGAGCAGCACCCCGAGCACGAAGAAGCTCGCGCGCCAGCCGATGGCATGGCCGAGGGCGGTGCCAAGGGGCACGCCGAGCACGAAGGCGAGCGAACCGCCCCCGAGGGTGATCGAGACCGCGCGACCGACCTGGTGCCGGGGCACGAGATAGGCGGCGTAAGCCCCGACCACCGACCAGAACACGCCATGAGCGAGCCCCCCGATGATGCGCGCCGCAACGAGCACGCCGTAGGTGGGAGCGCTCGCGGTGGCAACGGTACTCACGGCGAGCAAGAGCAGCACGGTGACGACGAGCGCATGACGCGGGATGCGCCGGGTGAGGGCCGTGAGCGGAGCGGTCGAGAGCACAACGGTGAAGGCGAATACCGAGACTGTGAGTCTGATAAGCGATTCGCTCACTCGGAGCTCTGCGCTCATCTCGGGGAGCAGTCCGGTGGGCAGCATCTCGGTGGTGACGCTCAAGAAGATCGCGACCGCGACGGTGACGAGGGCGAAATAGGGAAAGGGTGCAGTCGTTCGTGGCTCGGTCATGAGACCGGTGGTCCGTTCGAGGAAGTGGTGGATCGTAACGCCGTCCGCGGGAGACCGCGGCTCATGCGGCATCCCCTCCAGAGTAGGGGCAGTCGAGGCAATAGCCTAGGTAGGTGACCTCCGCGCAATCGACCCACTGGGTGCTGACCCTCGTCTGCTCAGACCGCCCCGGAATCGTGCATGCGATCAGCGGAGCGATCGTGACCGCTGGCGGCAACATCACCGAATCGCAGCAGTTCTCGAGTGCTGACACCGGCACTTTCTTCATGCGGCTACAGGTGGAATCCGCGGCGACCCGCGACGCCTTTGAGGCGGCGATCGCGCCCGTCACCGCACGTTACGACGCGACCTCGACACTCGATGTCGTCGGCCGCCCAGTGCGCACGCTGGTGCTGGTCTCCAAGGCCGCCCATTGCCTCAACGACCTGCTGTTCCGCGAACGCGCCGGGCAGCTGCCCATTGAGCTACCCCTCGTACTGAGCAATCATCCCGATCTGGGCGGACTCGCGGAGTTCTACGGCGTTCCGTTCGAGTCGCACCCCGTGGCATCCGACGGTCAGAAGCTGGCGTTCGAAGACCGGGTGCTCGACGCGGTCGAGCAGTTCGACATCGAGCTCGTGGTGCTGGCGCGCTACATGCAGATTCTCTCGCCCGCTCTCTGCGAGAGGCTGTCGGGGCGCATCATCAACATCCATCACTCCTTCTTACCGGGGTTCACCGGCGCCAATCCCTACCGGCAGGCGCATGCCCGCGGGGTGAAGCTCATCGGCGCAACGGCGCATTTTGTGACGAGTGAGCTCGACGAAGGACCGATCATCGAACAGAACGTTGTGCGGGTGGACCATTCCCGCACGCCTCACGAGCTCATGGCGATCGGGCAGGACGAGGAATCCCGCACCCTCACCCAGGCGGTGAAGTGGTTCGCCGAGAACCGGGTACTGCGCGACGGTGCCCGCACAATCATCTTCAAGTAGACGTCAACCGAGAGCGAGGAGAACACCCATGTCGGGCGGACAGAAAAAACAGGGCATGCGCCTCTCCAGACGCGACTACGAGCTCGAGCTCGAGCGGCTCCAGGTCGAATTGGTACAGATGCAGCAGTGGATCACCGCGACCGGAGCGCGGGTGGTGGTTATCTTCGAGGGTCGGGACGCGGCCGGCAAGGGTGGCGCGATCAAGCGCATCGCGCAGTATCTGAATCCGCGAACCGCCCGGGTCGTCGCACTGCCCACCCCAAGCGACCGGGAGCGCGGCCAGTGGTACTTCCAGCGCTACGTCGAACGGCTTCCGACCGCTGGGGAAATCGTGTTGATGGATCGCTCCTGGTACAACCGGGCAGGAGTCGAGCGAGTGATGGACTATTGCACCCCCGAGGAGCACGAACGGTTCCTGCACCAGACTCCGACCTTCGAGCGGATGCTGGTCGAAGACGGGATCATTCTCATCAAATACTGGTTCTCGGTTTCCGATACCGAGCAGGAGAAGCGATTCCGCTCTCGCCTGGAGGATCCGATGCGCCGCTGGAAACTATCGGACACCGATCTACTCTCCATCACCCGCTGGGAGGCCTACTCGCGGGCTAAAGATGAAATGTTCGCCCACACCGACATCGAGGAATCCCCCTGGTGGACGATCGAGAGCGATGACAAGCGTTCGTCGAGGCTCAATACCATCAGTCACCTGTTGTCGATGATCCCTTACGAGCGTGTGGAGCACGAGCCGGTGGAGATCCCTGCTCGGCCGCGCGCGGAGGGCTACAACCGACCGCCGCGCGAACTTCAACGCCACGTTCCCGATCACGCGGCGGACGTGCGCACGGCACGCCTCACCACTCCCGTCCCTGAGCATAAATCCCGCAAAATCGGTACGACCGGGTGAGCCCCGACTGACCAGCGATGTGTTTGCTGCGGCCCGAATAGAGTGCAGAGCGTAGGCAGAACGAACCGGGGCGGCATCGCGGAGTGCTGCCAGCCGATGTGCCTAGGATCGGCACATGAGCTCACTCGAACGACACACGGACTACGGATCGACCGGCCTGTCGGAGTCGGAGATACTGCGCGACCCGATGGCCCAGTTCGCCGCCTGGCTAAGCGCGGCAGAAGCGGCGGAGATCTTCGAGCCGAATGCGATGGTCGTGAGCACGGTGGATGCTGACGGCACGCCAAGCAGCCGCACCGTATTGCTCAAGGGCCTCGACAGCGACGCGTTCGAGTTCGTCACAAACTACCGGTCGCACAAGGGCCAGGCGCTGGCGGTGCATCCGGCCGTGTCCCTGCTCTTTCCCTGGTACCAGTTGACCCGCCAAGTGATCGTGCGAGGGGCCGCCCACCGCGCGGATGCCGCCACCTCTGACGCCTACTTCGCCACACGACCGCACGGTTCGCGCCTCGCGGCCCTCGCGAGCGAGCAGTCGGAGCCGGTCGCGTCACGGCAGGTTCTCGAAGATCGG
>JAYTTG010000104.1:0-2323 GCA_043745175.1 Microbacteriaceae bacterium | reverse complement strand
CCGCCACCGTCTTCTTCGACAACCAGGCAAGCCCGAACCATTTTGGCGAAAACAAGTTCAGCCTGTATCGAAGCTCGGCTAATCAGGTGGACTTCGCAATCGAGGTCAGCGCAAAAGGTGTAGCTGTGGCGAAGGGCACCGCAGTGAAGGGCAAGGGGACGGGTGAGGTGGTCGGCGGTTAGTTGAAATCCCGCATCTCGGCGGCTCACCTCAGATGGTGGGCCGCCGTGTAGTACCGTCAAGCACCAAAGTAAGCCAAGAGGCCTTCCTATGAAAAACCTTCCATCGTGAAATTACTCGTCGTGGAAGACGACACCCGCATCGCCGACGTTATTCGGCGGACCCTCACGGAGTCCGGGTACGCCGTCGATGTCGAGTTCACCATTCCGACCGCGATAGAAGCCATCGAGATCGAGGCGTACGACCTTGTCGTTCTCGACCTCATGCTCCCTGGATCTGCCCGAGGAGGGATCGACGTGTGCCGACGGATTCGGCAGCTGAATCCCCATACCCCGGTGCTCATGTTGACGGCGCTGGATACCCTTCACTCCAAGGTGGATGCTCTTGACGCGGGGGCCGACGACTACCTTGTCAAACCATTCCATCTCGCCGAGTTGACCGCGCGCGTTCGGGCGTTGTTACGGCGGTCACCGCGTGCGCACCGGCCAACGCTCACCGTCCAGGGTGTCACTCTTGATCCGGCGACTCGAATCGCGCACCGTGCCGGGAGGGACATTCCACTCACCGCCAAAGAGTATGCAGTACTCGAATACCTGATGCGCAATACAGGCACCATCATCAGCTCCAGCGAGCTAATAGATCACGCCTGGGACAGTGACTATCACGGCTTCAGTAACGTGGTCCAGACCTACATCCGATACCTCAGAAAGAAACTCACCGGTCCCGGCGAGACCGACATCATCGATACGCGGCGCGGTGCCGGATACATCATTTCCAGCTCTGCTGATTCGAGTACTGAATGATTTTCGCCTCCGCCCTTCGCCGCCTCACCTTCGTGTATACGGGCATTCAACTTGTCTTGTTCGGCGCCCTAGCCATCGGGATCTACCTCTTCGTCACGGGGACCTTCGATTTCGACACGGCGAGCCAGGATGGCCCGGGCGCGGTCGGTGCCGCCGAATTGGGCTTCACCCACCTGCGCATTGCACTGATTGCCGGGTTCGCTGTCCTGTGTGTGGTCATACCGTTCACCAGTTATTGGATGGCCCGCGCGGCGCTTGCTCCCCTCCGGCAAAACTACGAACAGCAACAACAATTCGTCGACGATGCCTCCCACGAGCTGAGAAGCCCACTGAGCATCATCCGCGGCGAACTGGAATTGGCCCTCACCCGCCAACGAACAGAAAAGGAGTACCGCACTGCGATCACCGCCTCACTTGAGGCCAGCCAAATTCTGGTGCAACTCACCGAAGATCTCCTCCTGCTCGCCCAAAACTCGAGCATCGAATTCGAGTCACGCCTCCACCCGGTCTCGGGGAACGAGCTAGTCCTCCGCGCGACGAGCAACCTGAGTTCAGGCGCCGTCAGGGAACGGCTCAGAACCCATTCCGATGCGCCGGCACTGATCAACGGCATCCCCTCTCTGCTTGTCCGGGCATTGGCCAATCTGCTCGACAACGCCATGAAGTTCACCCCCGAGGGCGGAACGGTGACGCTGACCGCGACGAACGATTCCGAAAATGCGATCTTCTCGGTTGCTGACACGGGCAGTGGGATGACCGCGGAGGAGGTAAAGCACGTGTTCGACCGATTCTGGCGAGGCACCGTCGCGCACGACATCCCGGGCCACGGCTTAGGACTGTCGCTCGTCGAAAGGATTGCCCACGCGCACCGCGGTCAGGTGACGATCGACTCGGCACCCGGGGTCGGATCCACGATCACCCTTGTCATCCCGCTCCGATATTCGTCACCCCGAGTTCGCGCAAAACACCCCCTGGAGAGCTAATGCACCGATCAAACCTCAGATCGCTTGAACTTCCTCTTCGAACCTGGTCAGTGGTTCCTGTCGGAATTGTTCTGTTGCTGCTCACGCTCACCGTCGGAATCATCGCGAAATCGTTTGGGCAATCCAGCCCAGAGCTTGACCTGCTTGTAGCGCTCAGCATGATGCGGGTACCGCTGCTGGACGCCATCGCCCTCGATATCCAATACGGATTCGAACCCCTCGTCAACTTCATCATCCTCGCCGTGATCTGCATGGGGCTGCTCTGGCCGCTGCGGGACCCGCTGAAGGCGCTGGCGTTCGGATCAATCGCTTCAGTCGGCTGGGTGAGTTCGGAGATCGGAAAATACAGCGTGCTGC
>JAYTTG010000103.1:0-2353 GCA_043745175.1 Microbacteriaceae bacterium | reverse complement strand
CTCGCGGTGCGAGATGGCGTCGCACCATTGCGATCGAACAGCACCTCGCCGGTGGTGGTGTTGATCACACTGCCCTGGAAAGTGAGCAGGTTCGGATCAGAGGCGGGCGCCGCGACCGAACAGGTGCGCAGGCGGGTGGCGGCGGCGATCGCGACGGGCACCGGCCGCGTCGGCGTCGGCGAGGGCGTCGCGCTCGGGTTCGCCGCGGAAACCGGAGCGGAGGCATCCGCTTTCGAGGATCCGACAGCGGCACCGGCGACGATCGAGCCCGTCGCCAGAAGCACGAAGACCACACCGAGGGCGGAGAACAGCCAGGCATTGGGATGCTTCGCGACCAGTGCAAAGATTCCTCCGCGAGCGGGGGGCTGGGTCGCGGACCCGGATGCTTTGGGGATCGGGGACGTCACGAGCACCGTGGTCTCCTGCTCGGCCGCGGGAAACACCGAAGTCACCTCGGCCACCGATGCCGACTGCGCACGTTCGCGGGCTTCCCGCCGGGTCGAAGGCTGCGTCGGCGGCGTCGCCGCTGGCGCATTTGGGGGTTCGATCGGGGGCTCTGCGGCCTGCGGATCCTGCGGGTCACTCACACCCCCATAATAACCGGGCTTATTCTCCGGGGTACGAGAGCCCGATCTGGGCACGCACGGCGTCGAGGGTCTCCATGATGCGCATACTCTCCCTGGCCGGAAGGATCACAGGAGAGAAGTCGCGCACCCGGATTCGGCGCTCGAACTCCCACGCTTGAAACTGCATACCGCGGTGCGAAACAGGGCTTTCGAAGCGCTCGACCACCCTGTCCTGATCGTCGAACACCGTGAAGGTCGTGGGCGCATACCAGACCGCGTCCACGGCGATCCGCCCGCCCGTGCCGAGGATCGATGCGGTGTTCGGTCCCTTCGTATCGAGCGCCGAATGGAGCACGGCCTGTCGGCCATCCTCAAATCCGAGCAGGATTGCGGTTTGCCGATCAACCCCGGTCGCCGTCTTCGCCGCGATCGCGCGCACCGTTTCGGGCGTACCGAAAAGATCGAACGCGAACGACACCGGGTAGATGGCGAGGTCGAGCAGCGCACCGCCGCCGAGCGTCGGATCATTGATGCGGTGCAGTGGGTCCTTCGGCAGGTCCTGGTTATGGTCGGCAATGAGGGTGCGCACGTCACCGAGGGTTCCGGCGGTGATGATCTCGCGGATACGCAGCATATGAGGCAGAAAGCGTGTCCACATCGCCTCCATCACCACGAGTCCGTCGGCCTCACCTGCCTCGACGACCGCGAGCGCCTGAGCCGCAGTGAGGGTGAAGGCCTTCTCGATGAGCACGTGTTTGCCCGCTCGCAGCGCGAGCAATGCGTTCTCCGCATGGAACGGGTGCGGTGTCGAGATGTAGATCGCGTCGACTCCGGGGTCGGCCACGAGCGCTTCGTAGCTCCCGTGGGCCGTGGAGATGCCGAACTCGGCCGCGAAGGCATCCGCTGTCTCCTGCGAGCGCGAACCGACCGCGGCCACCGTGAAGCCACAGCCGAGGAGATCGGCGGTCTGGGTGTGGGCGATGAATCCGGTACCGAGGATGCCCCAGCGGATCGGTGCGGTTGGGCTGGTCGTCTCAGCGATCACAGGAGAAGTCACGGAACGAGAATCTAGCAGGACTTCAGCATCCGCCCCAGCGCGCCGCGGCGCGGGTGAATCCCGGGTTCTCGTCGGGCACTCCCCCGTGGGTCATCGCAAAGTAGATACAAACGCCAGCAGTGCTGCTCACTGTCGGGCGGTAGAGCGAGGCGCGGTGCGGGGGTGAGTCCCACCACTTCTGGGCGACGGTTGCGCCGCTGTTGCCCGAACCGCCCGCTAGGTTGCCATCGCATCCCCTGGCCGGCACGGAATCCGAGTAGTAAACGCCGTTGTCGTCGGGAACGAGGCTTCTCACGCCGGAGTGGCCCCAGGTGTTTCCGGGGTTTGTGCTCGGATCCTCTGCCATCCAATAGAGGCGCTGCTCCATGCAGGAGTCATAACGAAAGTTGCCGGATGCGATGGGCTGTAGACAGTTGGCCGCACGGATCGAGTTGAGGGTCGCCGAGAACGACTGTATGTCTCCGCTGGTTGTTCCGCCGATGCCCGATTCGCTACCACCGGGCGCGCTTCCGCCCCCACCCCCGTCACCCGGGCAGGAGGAACCGGCCGCGGTGGCCGCGGCGCGGCGGTCTGCCGTGCTCGCTCCGGCGTTGCTCCCGCCTCCCCGATTGGTGCGCCCGCTACTTGCGGCGGTCGGTGCGGCGGGAGGGGCGACGACAACCGGGATCGGCACGGGCTTCTGGCCAAGGTGCTCGGTATCGGAGGCGAGGTATGCCGCAGTGGCCGCCGC
>JAYTTG010000102.1:0-2356 GCA_043745175.1 Microbacteriaceae bacterium | reverse complement strand
TCGGGTCCGTGAGCAATCGGGCCGCCTCGCCCGGAGCATCCCGCACCCAGAGCTGGTTGCCCCGACCGACGAAGTCAACGCCACGCTCCCCCAGGTCTCCTCCGACGAACCACAGGTCGCCGCCCTGGCCATATTCGATGCGGGAGATTCCGTACCGGCGCTGGTTGCCACTGGCCTCAACCGCCTCCGGCACCGACTCTCCGGCACCCCTGAGGTCGAGTTCGAACACGGTGTTGACCAAGTCAAGATCCCGGTCCGGATGCCGGGCTGAGACAACCGCGAGGGTGGAGCCATCCGGCGAGAAGGCGAGGTCGCCGTGATCGAAGTCGCCCTCGGTGAGCCGTCGCGGTCCGGGAACGGACACGACCGGATCGGGTGTCGGATCCTCTGCCGAGGGTGCCGCCGCGTAGCGGGGTTCTTCGTCGATGCGGGGCACATCGATGAGGAACACGTGCCGACGCCGATCGGCTGTGTAGCCGAGCCCGTTGGAGCGGTACTTAAGAGTGGTGATGCGGCGTGGCGGCTCGGCGCCCGGGCCGAGATTCGCGACGGTGCCGTAACGCCCTTCGTCGGCGACAGCCGCGGTGAAGGCGATCCGGTGGGAGTCCGGAGACCAGCGCCAGGCGCTGATGCCGAGCTTCTGGTCGGTCACCTGAACTGCTTCCCCACCGTCCGCGGCCATGACGTGGAGCTGTCCCGGACCGTCTCCGGGTGAGCGCAGGAAGGCGAGCAGAGCGCCGTCCGGCGAGAATCGCGGATTCGAGTCACTCACGCCCCGCGTGATCCGGTGGGCGCCGGAGCCGTCGAGATTCACGCTCCACAGCTGGCCGACGACACGATCAGCGTCGAGGTTCGGCCGCGAAACTGCGGCAACGGCACGCGTGCCATCCGGATGGATCGTGGGGCGGGACACACTGGACAATAGAGACAGATCGGTGGCTTTCATCGCCCCCAATGCTATCCATCGCCACCCCCGGTGCGACCCGCGGGGGTCAGGAGGTGCCGAAGTCGCTAACGTCGCCGACCAGGCGAGTGTGGTCCTTGGGGATGGGCTCGACCGCCGCGGCGACGATCTCCGCCGCGAACTCGGTCACGTTGTAGAGGCGTCCCGCGGAGTTCTTGCGGGCGCTGATAGCCCCGGGGTTGGCCCGCTCGAGGAGAGTGGCGGTGATGGTTCCTTCGATCATGTCACCGGAGACGACGACGAAGCCGATGCCCGCGGCATCCAGGATCGGGATCATCTCGAGCAGGGCGTCCTCGCCCGCTCGCTTGCTGAGCGCGACCGGCAGGTACTCCGGCATGGTCGGGGTGGAGTGGATGAAGTGCGCCTGGTGGCTGGTCACGAAGACCACCCGCGAGCCCGGTGCGAGCAGCGGAAGCGCTGTGTTCAGCAGGGTGACCTGGGCATCGCGGTTCAGCTGCATTGCATAATCCTCGGCCATGCCGGATTCCATGCCTCCGGAGGCATTCATCACGAGGATGTCGAGACCGCCCCATTCGCTCTCGATCGTGTCGAACATCGCGGCGACCGAAACCGGCTCCGTGAGATCCGCGCCGATGGCGATGGCAGATCCGCCGGCCGCGACGATCTTGTCGACGAGTTTGGTGGCACGCGCCTCCTTGTTGCGGAAGTTGATCACGACGCTCGCACCGGCCTCGGCGAGGGAGGCCGCCGTTTCTGCACCGATGCCGCGGGAAGAGCCGGTAACAAGGGCTCGGAGCCCATCGAGCGAGCCGGCGGCGAGGGGATTTGTCACGGGAAGACTCCTGGATTGCATGGGCGGTCGCGGCGCGTCGCCACGGGTCACGACAATAGCAAGATCATGCAGATTCGCGGGTGCTGGTGATAGTTTCAGGGAACACGAGTCGTAAGGGGTGCAGCTGGATGGTCGCTGAGTTTCTGACGATGTACTCCTGGATCTTCTGGGTCGGGCTACTCCTGCTCTTTGTGATCGTCGAAGTGATCACTGTCGATTTCACCTTTCTGATGCTCGCGGGCGGCTGCGTCGGCGGTCTCGGCGCCGGGCTCTTCGGCGCGCCGTTCTGGGCGCAGATTTTGATCGCTGGTGTGCTCGCGCTCCTGCTGCTCTTTGTCGTGCGGCCCGCCATAAAACGCTCGCTCGGTCGCGGAGCCGACCAGACCCCTACCAATGTTGCGGCCCTGCTTGGAATTGGCGGCACGGTGACGACCCCCTTTGTCGGCGGCCAGGGCCACGTGAAGCTCACGAATGGCGAGACCTGGACGGCGCGCCTCTCGCAGGCCACCACTGATCGACCGGTCGATACCGGTGAACGCGTCGTCGTTACGGCGATCGAAGGGGCGACCGCGATAGTGGTCCCCGCAGAAGGGACAGCA
>JAYTTG010000101.1:0-2361 GCA_043745175.1 Microbacteriaceae bacterium | reverse complement strand
ACTCGGATTCGCGTCCACCGTGGCCATGTCGCACCCTGCCAGGCTAAGTGCGTGACTGCGACGCACCCTCAGCCCACCGCTATTCCCGGCCGATTCGTGTGGTTGTTGCCGTTGCAGCGCGCGCATCTGTCGGCGCTGTTCCTGGCGATCGGTCATCCGGTGATCTTTGCGGGCGGATACGGCGGCGGAGCCTCGGTCTACCGCGACACCGAAGAAGGTTTTACTGGTTGGGCCGTGACCTACTTCTGCTGGGATGACTGCAACCCCTCTGCGGTCTTCCTCGTCGGCGGACCCCGCGACGGCGAGCTCCCCGCCACGACGGTGACCGACCCGTGCTCTTCCGCACCAACCCTGCCTCACCGGGTACCGTGTCAAGACCGCACCACGGGTACCCTCAGAATATGTCCGTCACTGTTGATCCCGCCGCTCAGCTCCTGAGTCTTCGCCAGAGCATCGACAACGTGGATGCCGCCCTTGTGCATCTCCTCGCCGAGCGCTTCAAGTTCACCCAGCAAGTGGGACGGCTCAAGGCATCCAGTGGACTTCCGGCGGCCGATCCTGACCGCGAGCTCGAGCAGATTACGAAGCTGAAGGCTCTGGCAGCCGAGTCCCATCTCGATCCTGCGTTCGGCGAGAAATTCCTGGGCTTCATCATCGCTGAGGTCATCCATCAGCACGAGCAGATCCTCAGTACCGGCACCATCGAGACACACCCGGCATGACCTGGGACCCGTGCCACCTCACCTCCCAAGCCGGCAAGACCTTCGTCGTCACCGGCGGCAACGCTGGCATCGGTTACTTCATCAGCGAGCAACTCGCTGCCGCTGGTGGCCGGGTGGTCATCGCCTGCCGCAGCGCTAAAAGGGCGGACGCTGCGATCGCCGCGATTCACCAGCGCACTCCCGCGGCCGACCTCGAGTATGTCGCGCTCGATCTCTCGTCGTACGAATCGGTGCGCGCCGCCGCGACATCTCTGGCGAACCGGCGTATCGACGCGATCATCGAGAACGCCGGCGTCATCATGCCGAGCAGACACCGCGAGGTCACCGTGGACGGCAACGAGCGGATGTTCGGCACCAATCATCTCGGGCACTTCCTGCTCACCGCGCTGCTGTACCCGACACTGGCGACGACCCCGGGGGCCCGTGTCGTCACGATGGGCAGTGGGGCGACCCGTCTCACGAGGCCGCGCCTCGACGATCTGCAGAGTGAGAAGCAGTTCTCTCCGTTTGCCGTCTATGGCTGGTCAAAGCACGCCACGCAGGCCTTTGGCTTCGAGCTGGATCGACGGCTGCGCGCCGTGCGCAGTCCCGTCACCGCGCTGGTAGCGCATCCGGGCGGTGGCCAGGACGGCAATAGTCCCACTCGCCCCGGTGTAATGGAGCCGTCGACACGGGCCCGCATCCTGGCCAAGCTCCTTTTCTTCACGGGTGGCGGCAAAGACACGGCGGCGTGGTCCGCAGTTCGGGCGGCCACCGATCCGGATGCCCTCGGCGGGGAGTACTGGGGCCCGCGCGGAAGCCTCAGCGGCCCTCCCGTGCTGCAGAAGCCCGTGGCATCCAGCAGTCGTGCGGCGTTTGGAGCGGCGCTGTGGACTGCCTCGGAGAAACTCGTTGGGCAGAAGTTTCCGGTCTAGTCCGCCGGTGGCGGTGACGCCCGAGCACGCGGAACACCAGCCGACCCGCGGATCCCTCGAAATTCTGCTGTTCAGCGCGCAGCTGCGCGAAAGGCAGAGGGGCCGCAGCTCAGCAACCGACGACCGGCCCGAAGTGCTCGGCGAGCGTGCCGCGATGGGTTTCACGCAGCTCTTCGAGAGTGAGGGTGAACTGGTCCTGCACCTCGAGGTGCGTTCCATCCGTCACTCCCACGCGCAGGGAGGGTACGCCCCGCCCCTCGCAGAGGCCGATGAACCGCACATCGTCTTCGCGTGGAACCGAAACGATCACCCGGGCTCCGGACTCGCTGAAGAATGCAGCCGTTGCGTCGATGCCGTCGCGCTCCATGAGCTCAGTGATCCACAGTCGCGCGCCCACGCCAAAGCGCAGCACGGACTCGGAGACCGCCTGAATGAGCCCGCCGTCGGAAAGATCGTGGGCAGAGGCGATGATGTTCTGCTCTGACCCCGACCTGATCAGCCCGGCCAGCGCCTGCTCAGCGGCAAAGTCGACACCCGGCGGACGACCGCCGAGATGGGAGTGGATGACTCCAGCCCAGGCCGATCCGTCGAGCTCGTCGCGCGTGATGCCCAGCAGGTAGATGTTGTTGCCCTCATCCTGCCAGCCGCTCGGGATGCGGTCGGCCACGTCGTCGATCACACCGAGCACGGCCACGACCGGGGTCGGGTGGATCGGCACGTCGCCG
>JAYTTG010000100.1:0-8677 GCA_043745175.1 Microbacteriaceae bacterium | reverse complement strand
GGGGTAGTCGGCTACCGAAACTCCCGCATCAGACGTAGGCAGCACAAGAGCGTCCGTACGAAAGGCACCCTGGACCGTGGTTCTTCCCCTGAGCATCCCCAGCCCGAGCGAACCGTGGCAGGCGATCCACCTCGGTGAATGGCTGAACAGTCTTGGTCTCTCCTTCATCTCGCCGAACCTCAGTATCCGCACGTACGCGATCTGCATCCTCGTCGGTATCGTCGCCGCGACGGTTCTCACCAACCAGCGGCTGAAGGCACGCGGCGCCGAGTCCGGCGTCGTGCTCGACGTCGCGCTGTGGGCTGTGCCGCTCGGAATCATCGGTGCCCGCATCTTCCATGTAGTCACCCACCCGGATGATTACTTTGGCTCAGCGGAGAAGATGCTGCACATTCTCTTCATCTGGGAGGGCGGCATCGCGATCTTCGGATCGCTCATCGGCGGCGCCATCGGCGTGTACATCGGCTGCCGTATGACGGGTCTGCGATTCTGGACCTTTGCGGACGCGCTCGCCCCCGGCCTCCTGCTCGCCCAGGCCTTCGGCCGCTTCGGCAACTGGTTCAACCACGAGTTGTACGGCGTGCCGACGAACGGGTGGTGGGGCCTCGAGATTGAGAAGAGCAACCCGGCGTTCCCTGCTGGCCTGCCAGCGGGTACTCTTTTCCAGCCCACTTTCCTCTTCGAGGTGATCTGGAACGTGGCCGGCGTGCTCGTGATCCTCGCCGTATCGAAGAAGTTCACCCTCCAGTGGGGTAAGACAGTCTCGGTTTACCTCATCTGGTACGGACTCGGCCGAAGTTACTTCGAGTCGATTCGCATCGACCCGAGCCTGATCTTCCTCGGCGTTCGCACAAATGTGTGGGCGGCCTGGGGGGCGATCCTCATCGGCGTCATCATCTTTGTGGTGCAGTCGCGCCGCCATCCTGGACTTGAGCCGAGTGCGTACATCGCAGGACGGGAGTGGACGCCGACGCCTGCGGTAGACTTGAAGAACACCTATTCGGAATTCGATGAGGTCGACAACGACGCCGATCTCGACAGTAACTCGCAGTCTGAAACGGCCATGGCATCCTCCGCAAGAGGCGATGCCGGCACAAGTGGGACGTCCGTCACAAGCGGGACTGGCCCGCGGTAACAGGATGGTGTCGCAAATGGCGACACCCCAGGTATGGCGCGATATCCCCGCGTCTGACTGCAGTCACAAATTTGGGATCCATCCCTCCGGGCCGCCGCCGTCCCATCTGCCGACGTAACCCCGTGAGGACGGTTCGACTATGGCACCCACGCCAGCATTCTCCCGCTTCGGCACCATCCCCGCCGCTGTCGGCCTCTACGACCCGCGCCGCGAGAAGGATGCCTGTGGTCTGGCCATGGTTGCGACCCTCCGTGGCGAGGCGGGACACGACATCATCGACCTTGCGTTGACAGCCCTCCGCAACCTCGAGCACCGGGGAGCCATTGGGTCAGACGCGGGCACCGGCGATGGCGCCGGCATAGTGACGCAGATTCCGGATGAGTTCTTTCGAGCAGTAGCGGGGTTTCCGTTGCCCCCCGCCGGGCAGTATATTGTCGGCACGGCCTTCCTTCCCGTCGACGGGGTCGAGCGGGCCGAGGTCAAGGCGGGAATCGAGGCTCTCGCACTGCAGGAGCATCTCTCGGTACTCGGCTGGCGCGTTGTGCCGGTGTGTCCAGCGGTTTTAGGAAACCTCGCGCGCGACGCGATGCCGATGTGTGAACAGATCTTCCTCTCGAGCACCCTTGGCACCCCCGGTGAGCCGGTTCACGGCATCGCCCTCGACCGGCAGTCGTTCCGACTGCGAAAGCGGGCCGAGCGGGGGCTCAACGCCTACTTCCCCTCCCTGAGCAGTCGCACCATCGTCTACAAGGGCATGGTCACGACCCTCCAGCTCGAGCCGTTCTATCCTGACCTGTCCGACGAGCGATTCACCTCGCGTCTTGCTCTCGTGCACTCGCGCTATTCCACCAATACCTTTCCATCATGGCCGCTCGCCCAACCGTTCCGTATGATCGCCCATAACGGCGAAATTAATACCGTTCAGGGCAACCGCAACTGGATGCGTGCCCGGCAATCCCAGTTGGAGTCCGCGCTGCTCGGCGATCTTTCTCCGATCTTCCCCATCGTCACTCCCGGGGCGAGCGACTCGGCATCCTTCGACGAGGTCGTCGAGTTGCTGAACCTCGGTGGGCGTTCTCTGCCTCACGCCATGATGATGATGGTGCCGGAGGCGTACGAGAACCAGCTCGATATCGACCCAGCTCGCCGGGACTTCTACGAGTACCACTCGATGATCATGGAGCCCTGGGACGGCCCGGCCGCCCTCGTCTTCACCGATGGCTCTCTGGTGGGCGCGACCCTCGACCGCAACGGTCTGCGGCCCGGCCGCTATCTGGTTACCGATGACGGTCTCGTCGTGCTCGCGAGCGAAATCGGGGTGCTCAACATCGCTCCTGAGCGCGTCGTCCGCAAGGGTCGTCTGCGCCCCGGCAAAATGTTCCTCGTCGACACGGAGGCGGGACGGCTGATCGACGACGACGAGATCAAGAGCGAACTCGCCGCCTCGGAGCCCTGGGGAGCCTGGCTGAATGGCGGGCGCATCAACCTCAAGGACCTGCCCGATCGTGAGCACATCGTGCACACCCCCGCTTCGGTCACTCGGCGCCAGCGCACCTTCGGCTATACCGAGGAAGAAGTGCGGATACTACTCAAGCCGATGGCAGAAAACGGTGCGGAGCCACTCGGCGCCATGGGCTCCGACACCCCGATCGCTGTGTTGTCGAAACGTCCGCGATTGCTTTTCGACTACTTCACCCAGCAGTTCGCGCAGGTCACGAATCCGCCTCTCGACAGCATCCGTGAAGAGGTCGTCACCTCGCTCAAGCTGGGCCTGGGTCCCGAGCGCAACCTGCTGGATGCGACCCCGGAGCACGCACGCCAGGTGATCCTCGACTTTCCAGTGATCGACAACGACGAACTGGCCAAGATCCAGCACATCGCGCCGAAGGCATCGCGGCAGGCGTTCAATCCCACACGCACGATCAAGGGGCTGTATCGCGTCGACCAGGGACCGAAGGCCATGGAACAGCGGATCGCCGCAATGTGTGCGGAAGCGGATCGCGCCATCGAAGACGGTGCGCTCTTCATCGTGCTATCCGACCGCGATTCCAATAAGGATTTTGCACCGGTGCCGTCTCTTTTGATGCTGGCTGCGGTGCACCACCACCTTATTCGTGCCCAGAATCGAATGAAGGTTGGTCTCATCGTCGAGGCCGGCGATGTACGCGAGGTTCATCACATCGCCCTGCTGATCGGGTATGGCGCGTCGGCGATCAACCCGTACCTCGCCATGGAGTCCGCGGAAGAGCTTGTGCGCAGCGGCATGATTTCCACCATCGACGCCCAGAGGGCCGTAAAGAACCTGATCAAGGCCCTGGGCAAGGGCGTGCTCAAGATCATGTCGAAGATGGGCATCTCGGTGGTCGGCTCATACGCCGGCGCCCAAGCCTTCGAAGCGGTTGGGCTCGACCAGGCCTTCGTCGACCAGTACTTCACCGGCACCTCGAGCCTGCTCGGCGGTGTCGGTATCGATGTGATCGCTGCCGAGAGCGCGTCACGCCACGCGGCGGCCTATCCCGAAGACGGCGCCATCAACGCGCACGAACGACTGACCATCGGTGGCGAGTACCAGTGGCGCCGCGAGGGCCCGCCCCACCTCTTCAACCCGGATACCGTCTTCAAGCTGCAGCACGCGACGCGGTCGAGACGCTACGACATCTTTCGCGACTACACGAAGCTCGTCGATGAGCAGGCGACCAACCTAATGACCCTCCGCGGACTGTTCTCGCTCCGCGACGGGGTGAGGCCGGCCGTGCCGATCGACGAGGTCGAGTCCGTGGCTTCCATCGTCACTCGCTTTTCCACCGGAGCCATGAGCTACGGCTCGATCAGCGGCGAAGCGCACGAGACGCTCGCGATCGCGATGAACAGCATGGGAGCCAAGAGCAACACGGGGGAGGGTGGCGAAGACACCTCCCGGCTTCTTGACCCCGAACGCCGCAGCGCGATCAAGCAGGTCGCGTCCGGCCGGTTCGGCGTCACGAGCATGTATCTCACTCATGCCACCGACATTCAAATCAAAATGGCCCAGGGAGCGAAGCCGGGAGAGGGCGGTCAGCTGCCCTCATACAAGGTGTACCCCTGGATCGCGAAGACCAGGCACGCAACCGCTGGCGTCGGCCTGATCAGCCCCCCGCCGCATCACGACATTTACTCGATCGAAGATCTCAAGCAGTTGATCTTCGATCTCAAGCGCGCCAATCCGGATGCCCGCGTTCACGTCAAATTGGTGAGCCAGTCGGGTATTGGCGCGGTCGCGGCCGGGGTGACGAAGGCTTTGGCGGACGTCGTGCTTGTCTCCGGGCATGACGGGGGTACGGGTGCGAGCCCGCTCAATTCCCTGAAGCACGCGGGGACCCCCTGGGAGCTTGGACTGGCCGAGACCCAGCAGACGCTCATGCTCAACGGCATGCGCGGCAGGGTCGTCGTGCAGGTGGACGGCCAGATGAAGACCGGTCGCGACGTGATCGTGGCCGCGCTGCTCGGAGCGGAGGAATACGGTTTCGCGACCGCCCCCCTCGTCGTCTCGGGCTGCATCCTCATGCGTGTCTGTCACCTCGACACCTGCCCGGTCGGCGTGGCGACCCAGAATCCAGAGCTGCGCAAACGTTTTACCGGCAAGCCAGAGTTCGTGGTGAATTTTTTCGAGTTCCTGGCCCAGGAGGTGCGGGAATACCTCGCCGAGCTCGGCTTCCGGTCTCTCGAGGAGGCCATCGGACACTCAGAGTTCCTCGATGTCAACCGCGCGATTGACCACTGGAAGGCGGACGGGCTCGACCTCTCGCCGATCCTGGACGGCCCGGTCTTCGGTCCGGAAGAGCCGCGCTACAACGTCTCGAAGCAGGAGCACGAGCTCGACAAGCACTTCGATGTCGAGCTGATCCGTCAGAGTGAAGGTGCGCTCCACGCGGGTGAGTCTGTCGCCATCACCCTTCCCATCCGCAACACCGAGCGCGCCGTCGGCACCATGCTCGGCCACGAGGTCACGCTCCGCCACGGCGAGAATGGCCTGCCAGCCGGCACCATTGACATTACCCTCCGCGGAACCGCAGGCCAATCGCTCGGCGCTTTCCTGCCGGGCGGCATCACCCTGCGTCTCGAAGGAGACAGTAACGACTATGTCGGCAAGGGACTCTGCGGGGGCCGGATCATCGTGCGCCCCGACCGCAACAGCGTGTTCCCGGCAGAACGCAACGTGATCGCCGGCAATGTTATCGGGTATGGCGCAACGCAGGGCAGCCTGTTCCTCCGCGGCATCGTCGGCGAGCGATTTCTCGTGCGCAACTCCGGTGCGACTGCGGTCGTCGAGGGAGTCGGCGATCACGCGCTCGAGTACATGACCGGCGGGGTCGCGGTGATTCTGGGTGGCACCGGCCGCAATCTGGGGGCGGGGATGTCCGGCGGTACTGCATACGTGTACGACCTCGCTCCCGAGCGTGTCAACAGCGACGCCCTCGCCACGGGAGAAATCGTTCTGCTGCCACTGGGCGCCGGGGACATCGAAGTCGTCACGACCCTGCTCGAGCAGCATGTCGCAGAGACCGAGTCCGTTCTCGCAGCAGGGATGCTTGCCTCTCTCGACGAGTCGATGGCTCGGTTCGTCAAGGTGGTGCCTCGTGATTACGCCGCCGTGCTCGCAACGCGAGCGGCGGCAGTCGAAGAGGGTCTCGACCCCGACGGCGATATTGTCTGGTCTCGTATTCTGGAGGTAACCGGTGGCTGACCCCAAGGGATTTCTGAAAACGAGGGAGCGGGAGCTTCCCGCCCGGCGACCGGTCGCGTTACGGCTCATGGACTGGAAAGAGGTCTATGAGCAGGGTGATGCCGCCACCGTGCGCACGCAGGCGGGCCGCTGTATGGATTGCGGCATTCCGTTCTGTCATCACGGTTGCCCGCTCGGCAATCTCATACCGGAGTGGAACGATCTCACCTGGCGTGGAGAGGGGCGTCAGGCGATCGAGCGGCTGCACGCCACCAACAACTTTCCCGAGTTCACCGGTCGGCTCTGCCCGGCCCCGTGCGAGTCATCCTGCGTGCTCGCTATCAACCAGCCGGCGGTGACCATCAAGAACGTCGAGGTCGCCATCATCGACCAGGCTTTCGCAAACGACTGGGTCGAGCCGCACCCTCCCGAACGACTCACCGGCAAGACTGTCGCCGTTGTCGGTTCGGGTCCGGCGGGTCTCGCCGCTGCACAGCAGCTCACCCGCGCCGGCCACACCGTCGCCGTTTTCGAGCGGGATGACCGGATCGGCGGACTTCTGCGGTACGGCATCCCGGATTTCAAGATGGAGAAGAGGCACATCGAGCTTCGACTCAAGCAGATGCAGGCCGAGGGAACCCGCTTTCGCGCGGGAGTGGAGATCGGCGTGGACATCGCCTGGGATGAACTGCGCGCTCGTTATGACGCGGTGATTGTGGCCACGGGAGCGCTTCAGCCGCGTGACCTCCCCATCCCCGGGCGTGACCTCTCCGGTATCCACTTCGCCATGGACTATCTTGTGCAGCAAAACCGTGTCGGTGCCGGAGACGTAATCGTCGACCAGCTCACTGCCGATGGGAAGCACGTCGTGGTGCTCGGGGGCGGTGACACCGGCGCCGACTGCATCGGCACCGCGCATCGCCAGGCGGCCCGGTCCGTCACGAACCTCGCCATCGGTCTGCAGCCGCCGCACGAGCGTCCCGATCATCAACCCTGGCCGATGGCCCCGACGCTGTTCGAGGTGACGACCGCGCATGAGGAGGGCGGTGAGCGGGTTTATCTCGCCTCCACTGTCGAATTCCTGGCGAACGATGCGGGCGAGGTGCGCGCCATCCGAGTCGCCGAAACCGAATACCTCGACGGTCGCCGTGTTCCGAAGGCAGGGACCGAGCGAGAAATCCCCGCGGATCTGGTGCTTCTCGCCCTCGGATTCACCGGAACCGAGAGCGATGCACTGGAAAGCCAGTTGCGACTTCCCCTCGACCATGGAAGCGTTGAACGCGATGCCGACTACCAAACGAGCGAATCCGGCGTCTTTGTGGCGGGCGACGCGGGTCGTGGGCAATCGCTCATCGTTTGGGCCATCGCCGAGGGCCGTGCCGCGGCAGCGGCCGTCGACCGCTTCCTCGAGGGCGACACTGCGCTGCCTTCCCCCGTTACGCCGACCGATCGGGCCGTCGCACTTTAGCTCGCCGACTACTCCTTCGTGAATTTTTCCCCAACAGAAAGAAATACATGAGACGCGCAAAAATTGTTGCAACCCTCGGGCCGGCAACCTCCAGCTATGAGAACATCCGCGCCATCGTGGATGCCGGCGTGGACGTCGCCCGCATGAACCTCAGCCATGGCAGCTACGACGTGCATGAGGAGGTGTACGCCAATGTCCGCAAGGCGAGCGCCGACTCTGGGCGCGCCGTCGCAGTGCTCGTCGATCTCCAGGGCCCGAAGATCCGGCTAGGCAAATTCGAGAATGGCCCCTACGAACTCGCGGTCGGAGATACGTTCAAGATCACCATCGAGGACATTCTCGGCACCAAGGAGATCTCGGGAACTACGTTCAAGGGCCTTCCCCACGACGTCAAGCCGGGAGACTCTCTGCTTATCGACGATGGCAAGGTGAAGCTCAAGGTGATCTCCACCGACGGTACTGTCGTCACGACCGAGGTCGTTGTCGGCGGAGCGGTATCGAACAACAAAGGCATCAACCTGCCGGGTGTCGCTGTGAACGTTCCGGCGCTCTCCGACAAGGACGAAGCAGACCTCCGCTGGGGGCTCAAGCTCGGAGCGGATCTCATCGCGCTGTCGTTTGTTCGCAATGCGGAGGACATCATTCGCGTGCACGAGATCATGGCGGAAGAGGGAGTCAAACTTCCGGTAATCGCCAAGATAGAGAAGCCGCAGGCCGTCGAGAACCTCGAGTCCATCATCGACGCCTTCGACGGCATCATGGTTGCGCGGGGAGACCTTGGCGTCGAGATGCCTCTCGAGGCGGTACCGATCGTTCAGAAGCACGCCGTGGAGTTGTCTCGCCGCATGGCCAAGCCGGTGATCGTTGCGACCCAGATGCTCGAATCCATGATCTCCAGCCCCATCCCCACGCGCGCCGAAACCTCGGATGTCGCCAACGCCGTCCTGGACGGAGCGGACGCTGTGATGTTGAGCGGGGAGACAAGTGTGGGAGAGTACCCCGTGATCACCGTGCAGACGATGGCCCGGATCATCACCTCCACCGAGGAGCACGGTCTCGAGCGCATCGCGGAACTTGGCACGAAACCGCGCACTCAAGGCGGGGCGATCACCCTCGCCGCGGCCGAGGTCGCAGATTTCGTCGAGGCCAAGTTCCTCTGCGTCTTCACCGAGTCCGGTGACTCCGTTCGTCGCATGTCGCGGCTTCGCCACCGCATCCCGATCATTGCGTACACGCCGGAGGAGCGCATCCGAAACCGCCTGGCCTGGGTGTGGGGCACGGAGACCTATCTGGTCGAGCGCAAGACTCATACCGATGCCCTGTTCGGCCAGGTTGACGATATCCTGCTCGGTCACAATCGTGCAGCTCTTGG
>JAYTTG010000099.1:0-8716 GCA_043745175.1 Microbacteriaceae bacterium | reverse complement strand
AGCGCAACCTGATCTACGCGCAGCGCGATGGGAACGCCGTGCCGATCGCGACGATTTATGCCCAGGATCGCCAGAGCGTGGCGTGGGAGGCCGTCTCGAAGTTCATCACCGAGGCCACCGTCGCCGGGGAAGACCGCCGATTCTGGCAGCACGGGGGCATCGACCTCAAGGCGATCACCCGCGCGGCAGCCGGAAACTTCGTCAGCAAGTCGGTCACCAGCGGCAGTTCGACCATCGCAATGCAGCTGGTCAAAAATATTCTCATCCAGCGCGCCTTGCGCATCGACGACCCGGTGCAGGAGAAGGCCGCCTATGCTGCCGCGATTGATGGGACTCTCAATCGCAAGCTGCGTGAGATGAAGTTCGCGATCGGTTTGGAGAAGCGCTACACCAAAAAGGATGTGCTGCTCGGCTACCTCAATATCGCCGGCTTCGGAGGAAACACCTACGGCATCGAGTCCGCGGCGCAGAAATATTTCAGCGTGAGCGCCAAGGACGTCTCGCTCCCCCAGGCCGCGAGTCTTATCGCGATAGTGCAGCAGCCCAACGCCCGGAATCTCAGCGATCCCGCGTTATACGCGGCGAACAAGGATCGCCGCGACCTGATCCTGTTCGATATGCGCGAGCTCGGCTACATCGATGAGGCGTCCTACCAGGCCGCGATTGCGACTCCGATCGCGCCGAAACTGCGCACTCCGAATAACGGATGTCTCTACGCGGCGGATGCGAAGTTCGCGTGTGACTTTGCACTGCGCCTGGTGCCGACGCTCACGGCGCTCGGCGACTCTGAGACCGCCCGCGCCGCCGCCTGGGCCCGCGGGGGCTACCGCATCTACACCAGCATCGATCTCAACCAGCAGGATGTCGCCCAGGCCAACCTGATTGCAAGCGCTCCGCCCGACGAGAGCCGCTTCGCGCTCGGTGCGGCGGCGGTGTCAGTGCAGCCCGCAACCGGGCGCATCCTGGTCATGGCCCAGAACAAGTCCTACGACAATTCGAAGGAGGGGGCTGGCCCGACCGCCACGGCAGTCGACTACATGACGGATAAACCCTACGGCGGATCATCCGGATTCCAAACCGGATCCACCTATAAGATCTTCACCCTCACCGAATGGCTGAAGAAGGGGCACACGCTGAGCGAGACGGTTGATGGCACGCCGCGAGCGTTCAACCTGAGTTCATTCAACTCACGCTGCGTCAATTCGGATGGGCAGAAGCCATTCGTCTTCAACAACGACTCCCCCGGCGAAGGGGGGCAAATGACCGTGGCGAACGCCACGAGATACTCCGTCAACGTCGCCTTCATTACCATGGCGCAAAAGCTCGACGTATGTGATATCCGGGATACCGCCACGGCCTACGGCGTGCACCGGGCGGACGGCCAGGCGCTCGGCGCGACCCCGGCCGCGATCATCGGAACCAACGAGATTGCCCCTTTGACCATGGCCGCTGCCGTTGCCACCATCGGCGCAAATGGTCTCTATTGCGCTCCCACAATCGTGGACAAGGTCGTGGTACCCGACGGCACGGATGCTCCGGGCCAGCAGCGGGCGTGCGCGCAGGCAATCGCCCCGAACATTGCCGCGACCGTCGCCTACGCTCTGTCTGCGGTGATGACCTCGGGCACCGGCTCGCCCGGCCAGCCACGAGACGGTGTTCCGATCGTGGGCAAGACCGGCACGACCGATGATTCTGCGCAAAATTGGCTTGTCGCCACCACGACGAAGGTATCCCTCGCCGTGTGGGTGGGCAATACGGATGGCGGCCACCGCTCCCTGCGCAAGACCACGATTGCCGGCACGAACGGCTACAACACCAAGTTCGACATTTTCCGTAACACGATGGCGTCGCTCAATGCGAACCCGGAATACCGTGGTGGTGATTTTCCCGCACCCGATCCAGCGCTGGTAAACGGGCGCGGCGCGGGCAGCGGCCAGTAGAGATCGGTGCGGTAGAGCTCGGTGCGGTAGACAGTTCGGGTGTTGACTAGGGAGCACCGTGGGTCTACGGTTCCCGACTAGAACGTTCTCAAAGGAGAGACCCCCGTGATCCGACGTCAGTTCCTCGTTCCTGCAATTGCCGCCGCTTTCGCCCTGGCTGCGCTCTCTTTCGGATCCGCTCCGGCGGGTGCGACACCCGGTGCTCTCGCGGGTGCTGAAGCGATCGGCTCTCCCGGTCTCCCGAGCTACCAAGGCCAATCCCGCAAGGACTGTGTCGGCACCTCGCGCACGACCGACTCCAAGATCTGGTTCACTGTGGCGGGCGGCATCCTCTCGGATGTCTATGCGCCGACTCTCGACGCGACCAACGTCGAGACGATGCAATATCTCGTCACCGACGGCTCCACCTTCACCGACCTGCAGAGTCGCGACACGACCTACACGGTGTCCGCGGATACCACGGGCACCGTGTGCACGATCACCTCGACGGCAAAGAGCGGCGCCTATCGTCTCGTCAACACGTATCTCACCGACCCGGCCCGAGACAGCGTGGTGGTGCGCACGAAGTTCCAGCCCCTCACGAAGGTGGCCCGCAATTACGCCCTGTACGTGCGCCTCGACGCGAACGCGGGTGGCAACGGTGGCGGAGGGTCGGCCAACGGGGGTGCCGATACCGCGGTGGTCGACACGAGCACCGGCCGGTCGGTGCCGGTGTCCTTCGACACGAAGACGACGAGCCAGGCCAATCGCACCGCCTACGCGGTGCCCTCCTACCTCGCGCTCACGGGCGATCGGCCGTTCACCAGCGTGAGCAGCGGATTCGTCGGAACGGCGAGCGACGGGCTCACCCAGCTCGATACGGCCCACACTCTCGGTCCGCTATCGGCGACCGCCACCGGTGGCAACGTCGAACAGACCGTCGGCGTGCAGCGTGATCGCAACGGCGAATCCGTGCTCGCGCTCGGATTCGGCACCTCGCAGGCCGCCGCCGTCGCGACGGCGAATTCCACCGCGTCCGCTTCACCGGCTCGCATCACCGCGAGCTATCTCGCCGGATGGGCTCGCTATGACGCTGGACTGAAGTTTCCGGTGCTCACCACCCCCGGCCTCACCGGCTCCCAGAGGATCGCGGCGGTCAAAAACTACTACCAGTCGGCGAACGTGGTGAAGGCGTCAGAAGACAAGACCTACCCCGGCGCCATCGTCGCGGGACTGGATGCGCCGTGGGGCCAGTCCATCGTGGCCAACGATCCGAACAACCTTTTCGTCGGCGGCTACAAGGAGGTGTTCGCCCGGGACCTCTACGAGGCCTGGACTGCGCTGTATACCAACGGCGACACCCCGACCGCCCAGGCAACGGTGCGCTACCTTCTGTTGAAGAGCCAGCAGGCCAATGGATCACAGCCGCGCAATTCGCTGCTCGACGGCACGAAGGCTCCCGATGCCTTCAATGACCAGTTGGATGAGACGGCTTACCCGATCCTGATGGCACTGCAGTCCGGCCTTGCCGGTGACAATGCGCTGTGGCCGCGAGTTCGGTCGGCGGCGAACTTCCTGGTGAGCCACGGCCCGAGCTTCGGAGTCGAGCGCTGGGAAGAGCAGACCGGCTACTCCCCCTCCACCATCGCCGCCGAGATTGCCGGACTCATCGCCGCCGCGACCATCGCAGACCAGCATCACGACCCAGCCAGCGCCCGCGTCTGGCGAGCGACCGCCGACCAATACCAACGAACGATCAAAGCCTGGGGCGTGACCACGAACGGCCCACTCTCGAGCTCCCCATATTTCATTCGCCTCTCGAAGACCGGCGACCCGAACGCCGCGATCAGCTACAACGTGGGCAACGGCGGGCCCACACTCGACCAGCGCGCGGTCGCGGATGCCGGCTTCCTCGAGTACGTGCGCCTCGGTATCCTGCCCGCGACCGATCCGGTGATCCTCAACTCACTGGCCGTGACGGATGCCACCATCGAGCGCCCCACCGACAGCGGGCCAGGCTGGCTCCGCTACAACGGCGACGGCTACGGTGACTGCTTCGTCGGTGCCGGTACCAACTGCACGGTCACGGGCGCACCCTGGACGAACAACTTCTCGGGCACAGGCCACCCGTGGCCCGTGCTGGCAGCCGAGCGGGCGCAACAGCATCTCGCCCAGGGACAGAGTTCCGATGCATCCTCGGTGCTCGCGTCGATCAACCGCATGAACTCCGGTCCGGGTCTCGTACCAGAACAGGTATGGGACCGCGCGGATGTGCAGGCCTCGCCGTACGGCACCGACCCCTCCACCGCATCCATCGGTTTTGTCAACGGCACGGCGGATGGATCGGCCTCACCGCTGACCTGGGGTTCGGCTTCTCAGGTACGTCTCACGGCCGATCTCGCGGCGGGGCAGAGCCTCGAGCAGCCCGCCCAGGTACGTGACCGCTACGTATCGCACAGCCAGGGCTCGACCGCGCTCACCGTGACAGCGCCAACCGACGGATCCGCCACCGGCACCACCACCACCGTGAGTGGTACGGCCGCCGCCGGGGCATCCATCGACATCGCGGATGTCGCAACGGACGCGAACAGTGTCACAACACTGACACACACGACCGCAGCCGCCGATGGCTCGTTCAGCGTCGACGTGACCTCCGCGGCCGGCACGAACGTCTTCGTGATCGCCAGCACGGCGCTGAACGGCGGAACCGCCCAGGTGGTGCGTTCCGTAGTGAACGATGTCGTGAACGGCACACTCCTCGTCAGCGTCGACGACCCGACCGGTGACGACAAGGGGCCGGGCAACTACGCCTACCCGAAGGCCGGGGACTTCCATGCGGGGGCGTTCGACCTCGACCGCTTCCAGGTCTACGACACCGGCTCGACGGTGACCTTCCGGGTGCAGACCGCGGACCTGACGCCCACCTTCGGTTCGACGAACGGCGCCCAGCTGCTGGATGTCTATGTGTCCCAGCCGGGGGCGGCATCCACTTCGACCGCTTCGTCGTACCCGGGAATGAACTACTCGATCCGCACGCCGTGGAGCCGACTGATCGAGGCGCAGGGCTTCGGCAATAACAGGTTCGTGGATGCCTCGGGTACCTCGCTCGGCGCAGTGGCGGTCGGCGCGAACGCGGTCAGCCGGTACATCACCTTCAGCGTCGACAAGACAGCGCTCGGTGGGACGCCGTCCTCGGGGTGGGGCTTCACACTGGCTCTCACCGGCCAGGACGGTACCCACGGGGTCGACCAGACCCGCAGCTTCAGCGCGACTGCCGGCGACTACAGCTTCGGAGTCTGCGCCGCTGCGTTGCCGGGCGCCCTCTGCTCGACCGACCCGAACACCGTGCCAAAAGTGATGGACACGATCGTGCCGTCGGGTGTGTCGCAGGCGACCGAGCTCGACTATACGGCCGGGCCGGTGCGATTGGCGGCGGTGCTGATTCCGTAGTGATATCTCCGCAGTGGCGTCACTGTGGTGGTGTAGCTGCGGTGGTGTTTCCCGACTGGTGGGCAGGGAGCCGACCCGACGATGGCAGACTAAAGCCCATCGATTCCCTGCCCATCTTGCCCGCCCTGCTAGCGCTGCTTGCGCGAACGACGCCGGTCGCCATCCCGCTGCCCGTGCTGCTCGTGATCGTGGCGGCCGCTGCGGTGCTCAGCCTGCCGCGAGCCACCTGGCAATATTTCGGCCTGTTCGCGACGCTCGTGCACGAACTCGGGCATGCGGTCGCCGCGATCCTCGCCGGACGGGTGGTGCACGGCATCCGCATCCGTCGCAATCATTCGGGTGATGCGTTGAGCAGTGGTCGCGGCGTGTTCGGCACGGTCGTGAGTGGGGTCTTCGGCTATCCGGCGCCCGCCATCGTTGGCGCGGCGCAGCTCTGGAGTGTTTTTAACGGCTACACCGCGATTGCGCTTTTCGCCGGCGGGGTACTGCTGGTGCTCACGCTGCTGGTGATCCGCAATGCGTTCGGGGCGATCGTCGTGCTTGTCTCCGCGGCGACCAGCGCGTTGCTGTGGTTCTTTGCCACACCCGAGGTGCAGGGCTACGCGCTCCTGGCGATCGGAATCGCTCTGCTCGTCGGCGCGGTGCGAGCGCTCGGCACGGTCATCGGCGTGCACCTTCGCCGTCGCGACCAGCTCTCCACCTCGGATGCCTACCTTCTCTACCGTCGAACCGGCATCCCCTCCCCGGTCTGGCTTCTACTCTTCACGATGCTGATCGGTGGATGCTGCGTGTTCGCGGTGTGGTCGTATCTGGTGTCGGACCTGTCGTCGTAACGGGCGTCAAACGGGCGCCATCGCGGGCGCAGTATCTGGCGCCATGTCCCGTCATAGCTCGCGTCGTCGCGCTTTCCGGCCTCCGACAGCGTCGGGTCGCGTGCGCCCGTCCGACGACCGCGTGTCACGACCGTGTGTCACGACCGCGTCGACTGTTAGGGTTGCCGCGTGAGCGTACGTGTCGAAAAGATCGATCTGCCGGGCATCGGTACGCGCCATGACGTCATCACCAAGAGAGGGCGCCGAATCGGCGTGGTCTCGCACCGTTCTGGCGAGCGGGAGCTCGCGCTGTTCGGCGTCGACGATCCCGACGCGGCGGTTGATTCGATCGCTCTCACCGATGACGAGGCTGCCGCTCTCGCCGATGTGCTCGGGGCGTCGCTCATGCTCGGGCAGCTCGCCGCCATCCGTGAACAGGCCGCGGGCCTCTTCACCGAGCAGCTCCTGATCTCGGCTGGCTCGCCCTACGCCGGCGAGGTCCTCGGCGCCACGAGGGCCCGCACTCGCACGCATTCCTCTATCGTCGCGATCGTGCGGGGAGCAGATGTTATCCCCTCCCCGACCCCGGACACTCTCCTCGCCGCCGGGGACACCATCGTGGCCGTTGGCACCCGCCCGGGTCTCGACGCCCTGGCCCGTGTTCTCACTGACGGCTAATGCCCCTCCGCTGATGCATGACGCCGCCCTGCTTCTCGTTGAAGTCGGGGCTGTACTGCTTGGGCTCAGCCTGCTATCCCGGCTCGCCGACCGGATCGGCATCTCCGCAATCCCGTTCTACCTGCTCGCCGGACTCGCCTTCGGTGTGGGGGGTTTTGTGCCATTGGAGGCAGGCAACGAGTTCTTCACTTTCGGGAGCGAGCTCGGCGTAATCCTCCTGCTGGTCATGCTCGGATTGGAATATTCACCAACGGAGCTCATTTCGAGCCTCAAACAGTCCCGAAGGTCAGGCATCCTCGATGTTCTCCTCAATGCGGTTCCCGGTGCGGTCTGCGCGCTCATTCTCGGATGGGGTCCGGTGGCCGCTGTGGCGCTGGCAGGCATCACCTGGGTATCTTCCTCCGGGGTGATCGCCAAGGTACTTCGGGATTTGCGGCGATTGGGCAACCGGGAGACACCGACGATCCTGTCCATCCTGGTGATCGAGGATCTCGCGATGGCCTTTTACCTGCCCGTACTCTCGGCGCTGGTGATCGGCACCGGTGTGCTTGTGGGAGCGACTGCACTGGTCGTCGCGGTCGTGGTCGTCGCGGTGATTCTCTACCTTGCGCTGAGGCACGGTCGCGTCATTTCAGGACTCTTTGCCGCCAACCACTCGGAATCTCTTCTGCTCGGTGTTCTCGGACTCACCATGCTTGTGGCCGGAATCGCCCAAGAGGTGAATGTGTCGGCGGCGGTCGGCGCATTCCTGGTCGGCATCTCCCTCTCCGGCCGGGTGGCGCACAACGCCCAACAGCTCCTTGCACCGCTTCGCGACCTGTTCGCCGCCATCTTCTTCGTCTTTTTCGGTCTTTCGACAGAGCCAGCCAGCATCCCGCCGGTCCTGCTACCCGCTGCAATTCTTGCGGTGATCACGATCGCGACGAAAACTCTCACCGGCTATCGCGCGGCGGCGGCGGCGGGCATCGGCCTGCCGGGGCGTTGGCGCACTGGATTCGCGCTCACGCCCCGAGGTGAGTTCTCGATCGTCATCGCCGGTCTCGCTGCGGGCTCCGGCATCGAGCCAAGACTCGCGCCGCTGGCTACCGCTTACGTGCTGCTGACAGTGATCGCCGGCCCGATCCTGGCCCGGATGACGGATGCCGCCTGGTTCCGACGCCGGATCGGCCTCCGGCAGCAGCGGGTGCGGGCGGCAGGCGACACGTCGGAGCGGTCTTGAGGTCTGAGCTCGTCACCTCTTCGTTTGCGCTTGCCGGCGTGCCACCGGCCCATGCCGGCGTTTCACCGGCACTTGTTGAGTGTGCCTTGGTGCTCGTCAGTTTTCCACTCGCGCAAACCGACGCATGCTTCGACCATCAACCTCGATATCGCCAAGAAACATCTCGCGCGGACGCACCCACAGTCCGAACCCTCCATAGAGAGCGCGGTACACGACGAGCGGCTCCTCGGTCTCAGAGTGGGTAGCCGCTCCGATCACCTCGTACAGGTTGCCCTTGTAGTGCCGATAGGTGCCGGTGGGGATCTCGGCAAGTGATTCGATCCCGCCTGATTCGATCATTCCAGAAGGCTAGCGTTTGGGCGCCCCCCGGCATCGCGACGACCGTAGGCTGGAGGCGTGACGGATATCCCCCTCCTCGGCCCCGTCGCCGCCCCGCAGTTACAGGTGATGAGTTTCAACATCCGTCGGCGGATGCCGCGCCTGCTGCCCGGCAATCCTGATCGGTGGAGCAAACGCCGGCCATTGATTTCTCGGCTTCTTGTCTCGGAACTCCCGACGATTCTCGGGGTGCAGGAGGCTCTTCCTGACCAGGCCAAATTCCTGCGCAATACCCTCGGGGACAATTACCGGTCGATCGG
>JAYTTG010000098.1:0-2376 GCA_043745175.1 Microbacteriaceae bacterium | reverse complement strand
GGTGGGCACCCAGTCCCCGGTTCCGGCGATCGTTCTGCTCATCTCCAACGATGTCGCGGTCGACCGCGCGCGGCTCGTTCAACTCGCGGAGCAAGCGGCGGATGCCGGTGTCTATCCGATCTGGGTGGCACCGAGCGTGTGGGCCCTTCCCGCGGTCTGCCGCACCTATCTGCACCTCGAGCCGGAGTCCGCGCTCGGCACGGTGGGGCTCGTGCGTCTCGGCGAGACCATCGCCGAGGTCGAGACCGAGCAGGTCGATTCTGCGCGCGCGCTCGACTTCGCGAAGCAGCTCGCCCCGGTGATCGACGCGGGCGCTCTCGTGGCCGACTCCAGCGACATCCCGCGCTCGGTCTCGATGATCACGCTCCTCGGCCATGAGCTGATCGAGACGAGCGACGCTGTCATCGACCGCTGGCGCCAGAACGCATCAATGCACGATCGCACCCCAGGGGCGGTTCCGAAGCCCCGCCGGGCCGGCAAGCTCCGCGCGATCATCGGATCCGCCGGGGTGGATCCGCTGCACCTCGACCTGCGCACCCAGGGCCCGCACGCCCTCGTCGGCGGAACCACCGGAGCGGGCAAGAGCGAGTTCCTTCAGGCCTGGGTGCTCGGAATGGCAGCCGAATACAGCCCCGACCGAGTGACCTTCCTCTTCGTTGACTACAAGGGCGGATCGGCCTTCGCCGATTGCGTGTCCTTGCCGCACACCGTTGGCCTCGTCACCGACCTCAGCCCGCACCTCGTGCGTCGCGCCCTCACCAGTCTCCGAGCTGAACTGCACTACCGGGAGCACCTCCTCAACCGCAAGAAGGCCAAGGACCTGCTCGAGCTCGAGAAGCGCGGCGACCCCGACAGCCCTCCTGCCCTCGTGCTCGTTATCGACGAGTTCGCCGCGCTCGTCGGAGACGTGCCGGAGTTCATCGACGGCGTCGTCGATATCGCCCAGCGCGGGCGTTCGCTCGGAATCCACCTGATCATGGCGACGCAGCGCCCCGCCGGCGTCATCAAGGACAACCTGCGCGCAAACACCAACCTGCGCATCGCACTGCGCATGGCCGACGAGTCGGACAGCCAGGATGTGGTCGGCATCAAGGATGCGGCCCACTTCGACCCCGGTATCCCCGGTCGCGGTGTCGCCAAAACCGGGCCAGGCCGTCTCGCCCTCTTCCAGTCCGGATACGCGGGCGGATGGACGAACCGCGAACCCGAGAACGCCGACATCGAGGTTGCCGAGCTTCGGTTCGGCGGCGAGAACCGTTGGGAGGACCTCGCCGCGAGCACCGTCGATGAAACCAGGGACCTCGGTCCCACCGACCAGCAGAAGCTGGTGGCATCCATCGTCACAGCCAACCGCGACGCGCAAATCCCTCCACCCCGTCGTCCGTGGCTCGACGAGCTCGCGGGACTCTACGACCTCGGCCGCCTCCCGCAGCGCACCGACTCGGAGCTCCTTCTCGGGGTCTCCGATATCGCCGAGCGGCAGCAGCAGTTGCCCACCTACTTCCGGCCGGACATCGACGGGCACCTCTCGATCTTCGGCACCGGCGGCTCAGGCAAGAGCGCCGTGCTCCGCACCCTTGCGGCGGCGGCGGCGATCACTCCGCGGGGTGGACCGGTGAAGGTCTATGGCATCGACTTCGGCTCCGGCAGCCTCCGCATGCTCGAAGCACTTCCGCATGTCGGGGCGGTGATCGCCGGGGATGACTCGGAGCGCATCATCCGCCTGTTCCGCATGCTGCAGGCCGAACTCGCGGACCGCGGTCCGCGCTTCGCCGCAGCTAACGCCTCGAGCATCGTCGAGTATCGGCGGCTGGCCAACCGGCCGCAGGAGCCGCGCATCCTGCTGCTCATCGACGGCTTCCCGAACTTCCGCAACGACTTCGAGATCCCCGCCGGCCGATCGATCTGGTACGACGTGTTCAAGGACATCCTCAGCGACGGCCGCCAGCTCGGCATCCACGTGGCGCTGACCGCCGACCGCGCCGGCGCCGTGCCGGCCTCGATCGGCTCGAGCATCCAGCGCAAGGTCGTGCTCCGGCTCGCAGACGATGGTTACGGCATGCTCGATGTGCCGAGCGACATCCTCGGCTCCAAGTCGCCGGCGGGACGCGCGATCGTCGACGGGTTCGAGACGCAGATCGCTATTCTCGGGGGGGCCTCGTCGGTCTCCGAGCAGGCGAACGCGACGAAGTCGCTCGCCGAGGCGATGGTGCGGGCGGGCGTCGCACCGGCGCCCGGCATCGGATCCCTGCCGAAGGAATACACGGAGTCGGGTCTGCCGGCGAGAGTTAAGGGCGAACCGGTGCTCGGTATCAGCGACCTGGATCTCGGGCCGCTCGGCTTCGATCCGGTGGGGACGTTCCTGCTGGCCGGGCC
>JAYTTG010000097.1:0-2381 GCA_043745175.1 Microbacteriaceae bacterium | reverse complement strand
GCGCCGTCACACTGGGACATCCGGTTTATCCGCCGCTTTATGCTGCTCTTCGGGCCGATCAGCTCCCTGTTCGACTTCGCTACGTTCGCTCTCATGCTCTTCGTCTTCACCGCTGCGCCGTCCGAATTCCGGTCAGGCTGGTTCATCGAGTCGATCGCGACGCAGACACTGATCATTTTCGCCATTCGCACTCGTCGTGTTCCATTCTTCCGCAGCCGCCCGTCACTGGGACTCACACTGGCGTCGCTCGGCGTCGTCGCCATTGGCGTCTGGTTGCCGTACTCGCCGCTCAATGGGGTGCTCGGGTTTGTGCCACTTCCGGCCCCGTTCTTCCTTGCTCTGGTAGGGATGGTCGTGCTCTACCTCGTGCTTGTCGAGTTCGCGAAAAAGTGGTTCTTCGCCCGGGCCGACCAGCGGGTCGTGGTGGAGCCGCTGCGCCGTCGTGGGTACCCGCACCGGGTCGCCCGTCGTGCATCCCGCTTCACCACGAAGTCGCCACACGCAACGACCTGATCGACTGTTGACCCCTAATCACGGTGCCGATCGTGGAGGCCGTCCAACGCACACAACGCCTCGAGTGCTTCCACGCCCTCGCCGATCCATTGCTGCGACTCGCACTCGCCCAGCCAGCGCGGCAGCAACGAGAACACCAACGGGCTCCTGGAGTGGTCCCCAAAAGCACCGACCGATCCCTCACAGGCCCGGGATCCTCGACAATGTCGCCGCGGGACTCAACCGGCTGCCCCTCGAACGCCGGCCTCAAGCGCTCGTGGCTACCTCACCCCCGCAGAAGTCCTTGCCGCTTTCATCTCGAACCAATGTCCGATCCTCGAACATGCGGGCGATCGGAGTGCCACTGGCATTCGTTCGTGGATGCATGTGAGGGAAGTTCTCCACGGGTAATTACCCCATCAATCTTGTTCATCAGAAGAGAAAATGTGACATTGGTTTTATGGCTAAAGCAAGTGGAGTGATGTCGGACCAGACCCTTCTGGACCGCACATTCTGGGTCGCGTTGATCCTGAAGGGGCTCGATGGTGTGCTGGAAATCATTGGCGGCGTGTTGCTCGTGCTCGTGTCGCCTGCGCAGCTCGGGCAGCTGGCCCGGTTCCTGACCCAGCATGAAATTTCCGAAGATCGCCACGACTTGATCGCAAATGCCCTGTTGCATGTGACGAGCGGTCTCACCGGAAGCGCGACCCTGTTTGGGGCGATTTACCTGCTGCTGCACGGCCTCGTGAAAGTCGTGCTGGTGCTGGCGATCCTGAAAAACAAACTGTGGGCATACCCCTGGATGGTGGCATTTCTCCTGGCATTCATCCTGTATCAGGGCTATCAGCTCATCGTGGGATTTTCATGGGGCCTGGTGCTTCTCACGGCTTTCGACATTTTCATCGTCGTCCTGACAATCCGCGAGTACGGCAACCATCGTCGGCGTTCGCTCGGGAAGGATCGAAACGCAATTCCCGCGACCGTGGAATCTCCGGAGTAAAAAAATTGGACCGCTTTTCCTGCGACCGGTTTGACCACGGAATCGGCCGCGCACCGGGGTGCGCTGAGGCAATTGCGCTCCGACTATCGATCGAGAAGTACTGAACGGGTTATGCGTAGCCTGACAATGAGGGGGCGGCGACGACGAGCCCGCGCGTCACGGTCACCAAGGGAAACCCACCATGCCAACAACTGGCTAAGTCCGAACCGGTCGGTTTTACTGCCGAGGAGCATGCAACTGTAAAGTGCCGCGCCAGAGAGTCGCGCGCCGGCACCGCCGCCGAAGACCCAGTAGTACTTGCTGGCCGCGGGCTTATGCCACGTCGAATAGCGATGTGTGGCCAGGGGTCCGCGGCGGTGATTAGACGAGGTTCTGGAGGGATGCCCGGATCGCCCAAGCGCGAGCGATCAGGGAAATCGAGCCATCGGTGCGGGTCTGGATTCGATCGCGCATACTCTCCTTCAGGGCCGCCTGTTTGTCGGGATCGAGTGACACCAGGTAACTCGGCCCGGCACCCTGGCCGCCGGTGAACGGAGTCCACAGGGCGTCAAAATCCGCGAACGGGGTCTCGATTTCGAGCGAGACCACCTCGGGATCGTCAAGACCGGCATTCGTAAACGCGGCCAAGAGCGCTGCCGGCCGACAGAGCGGGAAGCGTCTGTCCTCGTCCATGATTCCGCCGGGATCGACCTCGTTTGCGGCCTCCCAAAACACGCGAAGCATGTCCATACCCCCGCCGTAGTCCCAGACGTACGCGCCGACTATTCCACCCGGCGCAACCCGTTTCATTTCGGCAAGCGCAGCAGGGAGATCAGGAATGAAATTCAGCACGAGTCCCGAAACAATGACGTCGGCCGACCCGTCAATCAGAGGGAGGTCTTCCGCGGGC
>JAYTTG010000096.1:0-2381 GCA_043745175.1 Microbacteriaceae bacterium | reverse complement strand
GGACAGAACCTGCTCCAGAGAATGCACTTCTTCACCACCGATATGTCTGGTGTCGGCCCTCTCGCCACACTGGATGTCGGCGGTGTTCTGCACGCACTCGTCGGCACCCTGATCCAGCTCGGCATTGCGTTGGCGATCACCGTGCCGCTGGGCCTCACTACGGCGATCTTCCTCAACGAAGTCGGCGGTCGATTCGCTCGTTTCGTGCGGACCATCGTCGAAGCGATGACGGCTCTTCCCTCCGTCGTCGCCGGTCTCTTCATCTACGCCGCTGTGATTGTGGCGATCACCCACGACTTCAACGGGTTTGCGGCATCCCTCGCGATCACCGTACTGATGCTTCCCATCATGATCCGCTCGTCGGATGTCGTGCTGCGGCTCGTTCCCGGCAACCTACGCGAGGCCGGCCTCGCACTCGGCGCCGGACAATGGTCAGTGATCTGGCATGTGGTGTTGCCCACCATCCGATCTGGGTTGGTCACTGCAATTATCCTCGCAACGGCGCACGGAATCGGTGAAACTGCTCCGGTTCTCCTGACCGCGGGGGTGACCTCAAGCATGAATGTGAACCCCTTCAGTGGTCCCATGATTTCCCTCCCTCTTGCCGCGCTCGAGTTTGTGAAGAGCTCGCAGAACACGATGAGAGCGCGAGGATTCGCCACTGCAGCCCTGCTGCTCGTCGTCGTGCTGATCCTCTTCTTGATCGCAAGGGTGATTGGTGGGCAGGAAGTAGGAAAAATCACGCCTCGGCAGCGAGTCGCCCTGGCAAAACGCTCCAAAATGACCGCGGCCCGCATCGAGCGGAATCGGGCGCTGATGGTGCAGAGTGCCTCAGTGATTTCGAAACCGGTCGACATGCGCCATCTCGAACCTGCGCCTTCGCCCGACGACCCAAAACCAGCAGGAGAACCCTCATGACCAAATTCACTCGCTTCGGCCGTCGTCGCACCACGCTGGTTAGCGTGATCGCCATCGGCGTGATCCTGCTGACGGCGATGCCCGCCTCGGCCGCAACCTACCCACGAATATCTGGCGAGGGATCGTCGTGGGCTGCGAACGCAGTCCAACAGTGGCAAGCCGACATGCAGAACCAGGGTGTCACCGTCGACTTCAACCCCAACGGCTCATCCCAGGGACGGAAAGACTTTGCGCAGCAGATCGCCACCGACTATGCCGTCTCGGAAATTCCGTATTCCGGGGACACCGCCGACGTGCAGGACAGCTTTAGACCACAGTTCGGCTACTCACTCATGCCGATGGTGGCCGGCGGCACGTCGTTTATGTATAACCTGCGGGTGAACGGAGGGCGCCTGACTGCACTGAAACTATCTCAAGCGGCCATTGCCGGCATCTTCTCCGGCCAAATCACCCAATGGAATGACCCGGCGATAAGAGCGGACAACGCGGGCGTTAACCTGCCCGCCGCTCCGATCACCGTCGTGGTTCGCTCGGAGGGCTCCGGTGCAACCGCGCAGTTCACCCTGTGGATGTTGAGGCAATTTCCCGACGCCTATAAACGTCTCTGTCAGACATCGGGCGCCTGCGACGGAGCTCACGCCACCTCCTACTTTCCCGCGGCGCGGTTGCCGAACTTCGTCGCGCAGTCCGGATCGAACGGAGTCACGACCTACACGACCAACACCCCCTACACCATCAATTACGACGAGTACTCATACGCCCAGCAGGTGGGATTTCCCGTGGCCCAGGTGAAGAATGCTGCGGGCTATTACACGGTTCCCACCGACAGTGCCGTCGCGGTGGCACTCATCAAGGCGAAGATCAACACCAACGCGAAGGATCCGAACTACCTGTCGCAAGATCTCTCCGAGGTGTACCCCTACACCGACCCGCGAACGTACCCGATTTCCTCGTACAGCTACTTCATCACGCCCCGGCAGACGACCGGTAGCTTCACCCCGGCAAAAGGAGCTACCCTCGGATATTTCACCCAATACGCGCTGTGCGAGGGTCAACGCACGATGGGCAAGCTCGGCTACTCGCCGTTGCCGATGAACCTCGTGCTCGCCGCCATGGAGCAGGCCAAGCTCATTCCTGGAATTGACAAGCCCACTCTTGACAAGATTGCGGCCACCGAAAAGGGCGTTTCTCAGGGCAATGCCAACCCCTGCAATAACCCCACCTTCAAGCCAGGGGATGATCCTGCTCACAATGTATTGGTAGACACCGCACCCTTTCCAGCCGGGTGTGATGCCGCCTGCCAGGCTCCCTGGAAAAAACCAGGCGTCGCACAGAATCCGAACGGCCCCCAATTTCAGGGAGCCGGAATCGCCGTCAAGAACAACGCGGCTCCCGAGCCGACCGCGAGCGCTGGAGCACAGGCCTGCGATCCTGACACTGGCATCTGCAGCGACACGACATCG
>JAYTTG010000095.1:0-2402 GCA_043745175.1 Microbacteriaceae bacterium | reverse complement strand
TGTTCCATGATGTGCGCGGTCCAGCCGGTGATGCGGCTCGCGACGAACAGCGGGGTGAACATTGCGGTGTCGTAGCCGATCAGGCTGTAGGCCGGGCCAGAGGGGTAGTCGAGGTTCGGCTTGATGTTCTTCGCCTCACTCATCGCCGCCTCGAGGGTGTCATAGAGGTCAGAGAGCGGTTGGGCGTCGTACTCGACGATAAGAGTGTCGAGTGCCGCTTTCATCGTCGGTACTCGGGAGTCTCCGTTCTTATAGACCCGGTGACCGAAGCCCATGATCTTGCGCTTCTGGGTCAGCGCCGTGTCCAGCCAGGCCTGCACCCCGTCTGCGGTTCCGATCTCCTCGAACACATGCATCACTGCCTCGTTCGCTCCCCCATGGAGCGGTCCCTTGAGGGCTCCGATCGCTCCGACGACGGCCGAATAGAGGTCGGCCAGGGTCGACGTGATCACCCGCGCGGTGAAGGTGGAGGCGTTGAAGGAGTGCTCGGCGTAGAGCACCATCGACACGTCAAAGGCGTTCACGACCACGAGATCCGGCACTTCGCCGAAGGTCATGTGCAAGAAGTTGGCAGAGTAGCCGAGATCGTCACGCGGCTCGATCAGCTCCTGGGCGCGGCGACGACGCTGATCGTACGAGACGATCGCGGGCAGCTGGGCGAGCAGGGCAACCGACTTCGCGAGATTTGACTCTGGACTCGCGTCATCGGCGTCTGGGTCGTTCGCACCGATCACGCTGACCGCGGTGCGCACAACATCCATCGGATGCGCGGTGAGGGGCAGTTCGTCGATCACGCGTTTCACCGTGTCGTCGAGCGAGCGCAGCGAACGCTCAAGCCTCTCGAAGTCAGCGAGCTGGTGCTCGTCGGGAAGCTCGCCATGCCACAGAAGGTACGCGACCTCTTCGAAGGAACACTTCGCCGCCAGCTCCTGCACCGGATACCCGCGGTAGAGCAGCGAGTTCGTGTCGGGGTTGACCTTCGAGACGGCGGTGTAGTCGACAACAACTCCCGCGAGCCCCTTCTTCGGTGCCTGTCCGGTAATGGCTGGGTCGGTCATGTGTGCTCCTAGCTCAGGGTGAAGTTGAAGACGTTCGTGTCGAAGGCGTTGTACGCCTCATAGTCGAGCAACTCGTAGAGCCGAGCACGCGTCTGCATGTTCGGCACCTCCGATGTCAGTGATCCCTCTCGCCTGATCGTATCGAGACCGCGTTCGGCCGCACCCATCGCGAGCCGCAGAAGGCTGACCGGATAGATCACCAGGTTGATTCCGACGCCGGCGAGTTGGTCGGTGGTGAACAGCTCGCTCTTGCCGAATTCGGTCATGTTGGCCAGAATCGGCACGTCGACCGCCGCACGAATGGCGGCAAACTCGGACAGGTCGACCATTGCCTCCGGGAAAATCGCGTCGGCACCGGCATCGACGAGCGCCTTCGCCCGGTCGATAGCGACAGCGAGCCCGTCGATGGCCCGGATGTCGGTGCGTGCCATGATCAACAGGTTCGGGTCGCGGCGCGCATCCACCGCCGCACGGATGCGCTTGGTCGCCGTGGCCGTGTCTACGACAGCCTTGCCGTCGAGGTGACCGCATCGTTTCGGGTTGACCTGGTCTTCGATGTGAAGACCGGCCACTCCGGCATCCTCCAGTTCCTGAATCGTGCGAGCGACATTCATCGGCTCACCGAAGCCAGTGTCCGCATCGACCAGCGAAGGCAGGTCGGTCATGCGGCTGATCTGCTTCGCGCGGTTCGCAACCTCTGTGAGCGTGGTGAGTCCGATATCCGGCAACCCGAGGTCCGCCGCGATGACCGCGCCGGAGATGTACACCCCGTCAAATCCCTTGTCCTGGATGAGTTTTGCGCTCAGCGGGTTGAACGCCCCTGGCACGAGCTGCAGTTTTCCGCTGTCAAGGGCGGCCCGAAAGTTGGCCCGCTTATCGGCAGGGGTGAGGGTGGAATACAGCATCAGAAAAGTCCCTTCGGGCCGGTGCCAAGGAGGCCCGGCTTCGCGATGACGGTGAGACCACCGAGTTCGTTTGCAGTGAGTTCGGGCAGTCGCTGCACGAGCTCGAGAAAACGTTCGATCTCCGCAGCGTCGAGAATTCCCGCGGCGAGCGCACGGAATTTGGCGATGTAGTGTTCGCGCACGAATGGCCGGGCGCCGAGTGGGTGCGCATCCGCCACTGCGATCTGGTCGACGATGCTCGTTCCGTCGGTGAGCGTGATGACCACGCGGCCACCGAATGCCTTTTCGGCCGGGTCGTTCGAGTGGTAGCGACGGGTCCACTCTGCATCTTCGGTGGTCCTCACGCGGTTCCAGAGTGCGACCGTGTCGGGGCGCCCCGCACGCTCGGGTGCATAGGACCGCTCGTGGTGCCATTCGCCGTCCTGCAGCGCGACCGTGA
>JAYTTG010000094.1:0-8848 GCA_043745175.1 Microbacteriaceae bacterium | reverse complement strand
CCCGGCTGTTCGCCGAGACCAGCCGCCGGCAAGCCTGGTCCGCGGCCTCCGCCGAGATCACCGCCGCGATGCTCTCCTCCGACCAGTCGGACTCACTGTCCACCCTGGTCAGCCGGGTGCTCGTCCTCGCCGAGAGCGACCTCGTGCTAATGATCCTTCCCGGGTCGACCGCAGGCACGCTGGTCGTGGAGATCGCTCGCGGCGACGGCGAGGCCGATCTTGTCGGTCGAAGCTTCCCCTCGACCGGCACCCTTGCCGGAAGCGTTCTCGAGGGCAAGCAGCCCCGTCTCGTCGGGGACGGAAGCCCCGACTCCGAGCTCTTCTCGACCGAGCGCCCGCTCGGCCCGATGATGGCCGTTCCCCTCATCTCGTCCGGCCAGGCCGAGGGCGTCCTACTGGTGGCGCGCATGGCAGGAGGTCTCCGCTTCGCCCCGTCCGACCTCGAGATGGCCGCGGACTTCGCCGGACAGGCCAGTCTCGCCGTACAGCTCGCTCGCGCCCGAGCGTCCGAACAGCGGATGCTGCTGCTCGAGGATCGCGGACGGATCGCGCGCGACCTGCACGACCACGTTATCCAACAGCTTTTCGGCACCGGTCTCGAACTGCAGAGCGTCGCGGGATCGATCGAATCGGAGGTCGATCGAGAGCGGATCCTCCAGTCCGTGAGCCACCTCGACACCGCCGTCACCCAGATTCGCACGGTGATCTTCGCTCTCTCGGCTCGGGAAGAGACCCGTGATTCGGTGCGGCACCGCATCATCGATCTGGCCAACGACATCGCCTCTGGACTGCAGAAGAGCCCGACGGTCGCCTTCACCGGTCCGGTCGACCTCGTCGTTACCGGCGGACTCGCCGATGACGTCGTTGCGGTGACCCGCGAGGCCCTGGCAAACGCCGCGAAGCATGCCAAGGCGGAGCAGACCGCAGTAACGCTCGACGTCGGGGACGGCACGATACACCTCATGATCTCCGACAACGGGGGAGGAATCACCGACACGTCCCGCCGCAGCGGGCTGGCCAACCTCGAGGCCAGGGCAACCGCTCGGGGCGGATCGTTCGTCGTGGATTCCAGCGCCGAGGGCACTCGGCTTCACTGGAATGTTCCGATCGACAGCGCTGACGAAGACGGAACGGAGGCCTCATGATCCGGGTCTTCCTTGTGGACGATCACGAGATCGTACGGCGCGGAATCGCGGAGCTGCTCGGTGCGGAACACGACATTGAGGTAATCGGCGAAGCCGGCACCGCGGCGCAGGCTCGGTCACGCATCGCCGCGACCCTGCCCGATGTTGTGCTGCTCGATGTGCGCCTTCCCGACGGGAGCGGTATCGACGTCTGCCGGGACGTGCGATCGCAGAATCCGCAGGTTAGGTGCCTCATCCTCACCGCCTATGACGACGAGGAGGCGCTGTCCGCGGCCGTCATCGCCGGGGCGTCCGGCTATGTGCTCAAGGATGTCCGCGGCAGCGGCCTCGTCGAGTCGCTTCGAAAGGTGGCGAGCGGTCGCTCCCTGCTCGACCCGATGCTTACCCGCAAGGTGATCGAGCGCATCCATACTCGCTCCGACACCGACCCGCGCCTGGGGTCACTGACCGCCCGGGAGACACAGATCCTCTCCCTGATCGCGGGCGGACTCACCAACCGCCAGATCGGCACGGAACTCTCGCTCGCCGAGAAGACCGTGAAGAACTACGTCTCCGGGCTGCTAGCCAAGCTCGGTCTGCAGCGCCGCACCCAGGCCGCGATCCTGCATCTCGGGTCGCATCCCGCAGCAGAGGGCTGATCGGGCACCAAATTCCGCTCCATGCCGGTCTTTCGGAGTATTAGCGCCGGCCCCTCAGTATTTCGGCGATGAGACGCGGAACCGACTCATCCTGCAGTGACGTCGTGTCTCCGAGTTCACGACCATCGACCAGGTCCCCCAGCAGCCGCCGCATGATCTTACCCGAGCGCGTCTTCGGCAGGTCTGGAACGATCACAATGTCCCGGGGCTTGGCGATCGCCCCGATCTCATGGGTCACGTGAGCGCGAAGAGCCGCCTCGAATTCACGAGCCGCACCCGGGTCATCCGCGATCGCTACTGAGGGAATGACGAAAGCAGCGATCGCCTGTCCGGTCGTCGCATCCGCAACGCCGACGACACCGGCCTCCCCGACCAGCGGATGCGACACCAGGGCAGATTCGATCTCAATGGTCGACAGTCGGTGTCCGGAGACGTTGATGACGTCGTCGATTCGACCGAGCAACCAGATGTAGCCGTCGTCGTCATACTTTGCGCCATCCCCGGCAAAGAAGTATCCGCGGCTCGCGTATTTCTTCCAGTAGGAGTCACGATAGCGCTCGGGATTTCGCCAGATCGTGCGCGCCATCGCCGGCCAGGTTCCATCGATCACGATGTAGCCGCCAGACCCGAAAGGCACCTGGATGCCCTCCTCGTCGACGATACGAACCGCGATCCCTGGCAGTGCGAGAGTCGCGGATCCGGGCTTCAGGTTCGTGACGCCGGGGAGGGGCGCGACGATGGCCGCACCGGTCTCTGATTGCCACCAAGTGTCGACGATCGGTGCGTCACCCCTGCCGACGTTCTCGCGAAACCAGATCCAGGCTGCCGGGTTGATCGACTCTCCCACGGTGCCGAGCAGCCGGATGCTCGAGCGGTCCCAGGTCGTCGGCAGGCCATCCGGAAACCAGGTCATGAAGGTGCGGATGAGTGTGGGCGCGGTGTAGTAGGTCGTGACGCCGTAGCGCTCGATGATCTCGAAATGGCGCCCGCTGTGCGGGGTGTTGGGAGTGCCCTCATAGATCACGGATGTCGCGCCGTTTGAGAATGGTCCGTAGAGCACGTAGGTGTGCGCCGTGACCCAGGCGAGGTCGGCCGTGCACCAGTACACATCGCCGTCTTGCGCATCGAAGATTGCCCAGTGGCTCCATGATGCCTGTGTGAGATACCCGCCGGAGGTGTGCACGACACCCTTCGGGGTGCCCGTCGTTCCCGAGGTGTAAATGATGAAGAGCGGTGTTTCGGAATCGAAGAACTGCGGCTCGTGAACATCCGGGGCCGAGCCGACGGCATCGTGCCACCAGACATCCCGGCCCTCGGTCCACGGAATCCCCGGAGTCGCCTCGCCCGTTCGACGAACGACGAGAACGTGCTCGAGGACTGTATTGCCGGCTACAGCGGCATCGGCCTGGCTCTTCACCGCTACAGCCTTTCCGCGACGAAACTGGCCATCGGACGTGACGAGCAGCTTCGCTCCGGTGTCCTCTATGCGAAAACGCAATGCTTCGGCAGAAAACCCGCCGAAGACGAGAGAGTGGATCGCACCGACTCGGGCAATCGCGAGGGTGATGATGATGCTCTCGGGAATCACGGGAAGGTAGACGACCACCCGATCGCCTTCGACGATGCCGAGGGCGGTGAGGGCATTGGCCGCCTGGGCGACCCGTCGCTGCAGGTCTGCATAAGTGATCACCTCCCGATCACCGAGTTCGCCCTCGAAATTGATGGCGACGCGGTCACCACGACCGGACTCGACGTGCCGGTCGACACAGTTGACGGCGACGTTGAGCGTACCGCCGACGAACCATTCTGCCGAAGGGATCGACAGTTCAGGTTCGCCCGCGGCATCCGTCCCTCCGGTCAGCGTGGCCGGTGACCAGGTGTGGGTGGTGTGCCAGCGTTCCGCCCAGTCCAGCCTGTCGGCCTGGCGTTCCCAGAACGCGAGCGGGTCTCTGGCGGCGCGCGCCCCTTCGAAACCGTCGACGTTCGCGGTCGCCGCGAAGTCGGCCGGGGGAGGGAAGACCCTCTCCTCACGGGAAAGATTTTCGATCGTTTCGGTCACTGGTTGGACGCTACAGTTTCGCGGTGAGCGGCAGCTGTTTAGACGTAAGACCGCGTAACGCAGACCGGTACGACTCGGTTGCCTCCCGGCAGTGCCACCATGATCTCAGCACAGGGTGCAGGTCCGGAGATCGACAAAAGGCGCAGACTTGACCGATGAAGACACTGACTCTGCTGAATTCGACCGTCGAAGTTCCGAATGTCATTCTCGGGCTAATGCGAATCGAACCCCTCTCCAATTCCGAAATCCGGTCCCTGGTGGGAGCCGCGATTGACACCGGCATCACGTTCTTTGATCATGCCGACGTCTATGGTGACACCCCCCACGGATGCGAACGACGATTCGGCGAGGCGATCACGTTCTCCGCGGCCGAGCGGTCGGCCATCACGATCCAGTCGAAGGTCGGCATCCGCTCGGGTTTCTGGGACTATTCGAAAGAGCACATCCTCCGTTCCGTGGATGAATCCCTCGCCGCCCTCCAGACCGACTACCTCGACCTTCTGCTGCTGCATCGCCCGGATGCTCTGGTCGAACCCGATGAGGTGGCGGCCGCTTTCGACACGCTGCACGGCTCGGGCAAGGTGCGCCAGTTCGGGATGTCGAATCACACCCCGGGGCAGATCGAACTGCTCACCGCATCGCTGAACCAAGCTCTCGTCGTGAACCAGGTGCAGCTCAGCATCACCCACGCCCCACTCATCGCCGCGGGAGTCTCCGCCAACATGGCCGGGCTTGACCAGTCGATCGATCGCGACAATGGCATCCTCGACTACTGCCGCTTGAAGGAGATCACCCTCCAGGCGTGGTCGCCATTCCAGAAGGGGTTCTTTGACGGAGTATTCCTCGGAGACCGGGAGAACTACGCGGAGTTGAACGACGTGATCGACGAACTCGCGAGCAACTACGAGGTGCCGGCGGCCGCCATCGCGGTGGCGTGGATCACGCGTCATCCGGCAAACATGCAGGTGGTGCTTGGAACCACGAATATCGACCGTGTGCGCGACTCGGCGGCCGGTTCGGACGTGCCTCTCACCCGCCCGGAGTGGTACCGCCTGTTCACGGCGGCGGGTCACGTGCTGCCATAGCGGCGCTCGGCAGATTAACGGGGCTCGCCCCCAGTTGCGGTCGGCGGCAGGCGTAGCCTTAACAGCGTGATACGTCCACCCCAGACAACTGTTGGCGAGCTCCGGTCTTCCGGCTATGCGCAGAAGACGCTTCGCGTCGAGATCCGCGACAATCTCCTCTCCGCGCTTCGCGAAGGCCGTGACCCGTGGCCGGGGTTGCACGGCTTCGAGACCACCGTCATCCCGCAGCTCGAGCGGGCCCTCATCGCGGGCCACGACATCGTGCTTCTCGGCGAGCGCGGGCAGGGCAAAACCCGCCTGTTGCGCACGATGGTCGGGCTGCTCGATGAATGGAGCCCGGTGATCGAGGGCTCTGAGCTCGGCGAGCACCCCTTCGAACCCATCACCACGACTAGTGTCCGCCGCGCCACCGAGCTGGGGGATGACCTGCCGGTCGCCTGGCGCGGCCGGGACGAAAGATATGCAGAAAAGCTCGCCACCCCCGACACGAGTGTGGCCGACCTGATCGGTGATGTCGACCCGATGAAGGTCGCGGAGGGTCGGAGCCTGGGGGATCCGGAGACCATCCACTTCGGCCTGATCCCGCGCAGCCACCGCGGCATCGTCGCCATCAACGAGCTGCCCGACCTGGCCGAACGTATCCAGGTCGCGATGCTCAACGTGATGGAGGAGCGCGACATCCAGATTCGCGGCTACGTGCTGCGCCTCCCGCTCGATGTACTCGTGGTGGCCAGCGCTAATCCAGAGGACTACACCAACCGCGGGCGGATAATCACCCCGCTGAAGGATCGCTTCGGCGCCGAGATCCGCACTCATTACCCGACCGAACTCGCCGATGAGATCGCCATCATCCGCCAGGAGTCCGACCTCGTCGCCGATGTGCCCGACTACCTCGTCGAGATCCTGGCCCGCTTCACGCGCGCCCTGCGCGAATCGTCCGCGGTCGACCAGCGCAGCGGTGTCAGTGCCCGCTTCGCCATCGCGGGTGCCGAGACCATCGCCGCGGCCGCGATCCACCGGGCGACCCGCCAGGGTGAGGCGGATGCCGTGGCCCGGCCGGTCGACCTGGAGACGGCCGTCGACGTGCTCGGCGGCAAGATCGAGTTCGAGTCCGGCGAAGAGGGGCGAGAAGACGAGATTCTCGACCACCTCCTCCGCACCGCCACTGCAGAAACAGTGCGGGCCAATTTCCGTGGTCTGGACTTCGCCGTGCTGGTGGAGTCGATCGCGAGCGGGGCGATGGTCACGACCGGCGAGCAGGTCACCGCCCGTGACTTCCTCGCCGGCCTCCCGGTGCTGGGCGAATCGGAGCTCTATGACGAGATCTGCACACGTCTCGGTGCCACCAACGACGGGCAGCGAGCCGGCGCGATCGAGCTCGCTCTCGAGGGCCTCTACCTCATGCGCAAGATCAGCAAGGAGAGCGGCGAGGGCGAGGTCATTTATGGCTAAGAAGCCCGCAGCCGGGAAGCCCGTGGTGAGGAACAACCGTGGCTAGAACCAATCGCCGGCTGGCTCGGCGTGCTCGGTATGGAAGGTATGACGGCGGGCCCGATCCGCTCGCCCCACCCGTCGACCTGTCAGAGGCGCTCGATGCGATCGGTGAGGACGTCATGGCCGGCTCGTCGCCCGAGCGTGCGATGCGCGAGTTCCTGCGTCGGGGTGGCGCGGACCAGGCGGGCCTCGACGACCTGGCGCGCCGGGTTGCCGAGCGTCGGCGAGAACTGACGAAGAAGCACAACCTCGACGGAACCCTGCAGGAGGTCACAGCTCTCCTCGAAAAAGCCGTTCTGGCCGAGCGCAAACAGCTTGTCCGTGACACCGAGCTGGACGATGGCGACCGGATGCTCGCCGAGATGCAGCTGGACAACCTGCCGGCCTCCCCGGCGGCAGCGGTCAGCGAGCTCAGTGACTACGACTGGAAGAGCAGCGAGGCCCGAGCCGACTTCGAGAAGATCAAAGACCTGCTCGGGCGCGAACTGCTCGACCAGCGCTTCGCCGGAATGAAGGACGCGCTTGAGAACGCCACCGACGCCGACCGGGCCGCAATCACCGAGATGATGAACGATCTCAACTCCCTGCTCGACGCCCACGGACGCGGCGAGGACAGCCAAGAGCAGTTCGACGACTTCATGGCGAAGCACGGCGATTTCTTCCCCGAAAAGCCGGGCAACATCGACGAGCTGCTCGACTCGCTCGCCGAGCGCGCCGCTGCCGCCCAGCGGATGCGCAACTCGATGAGCCAGGAACAGCGCGACGAACTCGACGCGCTCGCGCAGCAGGCCTTCGGCTCACCGGAGCTGATGCAGTCGCTTGCCCAACTCGACGGCAGCCTTCGAGCGCTTCGCCCGGGTGAGAACTGGGGCGGCTCCGAGAACATGGATGGCGGGGAGGGGCTCGGTCTCGGCGACGGCACCGGGGTATTCCAGGATATCGCCGAGCTCGACGCACTGTCTGAGCAGCTCTCGCAGTCCTATAACGGGTCGCGCCTGGACGACCTCGACCTCGACCAGCTATCCCGCCAACTCGGCGACGAAGCGGCGATCGACGCCCGCACGCTCCAGCAGCTCGAAAAAGCCCTGCGCGACTCCGGCACTATGAAGCGCGGATCTGACGGGCGGCTCACACTGACCCCGAAGGCGATGCGACAGCTCGGCAAGGCTCTGTTGCGCGATGTCGCACGCCGGATGTCGGGCCGCCAGGGCAACCGTGACCTTCGCCAGGCGGGAGCCGCGGGGGAGCGCTCCGGTGCAACCCGCGAGTGGGCCTTCGGTGACACGGAATCCTGGGACGTCACCCGTACCATCACCAATGCCATCACCCGCACGGCGGGGGAGGGCGGCTCAACCGGCACGGGTGTGCGGATCGAGATCGGCGACGTCGAGGTACAGGAGACCGAGGCGCGTACCCAGGCCTGTGTCGCGCTGCTCGTGGACACCTCGTTCTCGATGGTGATAGACGGGCGGTGGGTACCGATGAAGCGCACCGCGCTTGCGCTCCACACCCTCATCACGAGCCGCTTTCGCGGTGACGACCTGCAGCTCATCAACTTCGGTCGGTCGGCTTCCGTGATCGACATCGAGCAGCTCACCGGGCTCGAGGAGATCTACGACAAGGGCACCAACCTGCATCATGCCCTGCTGCTGGCAAACCGTCACTTTCGCAAGCATCCGAATGCCCAGCCGGTGCTCCTCATCGTCACCGACGGCGAACCGACCTCGCACCTCGAAGCCAGTGGCGAGGTCTTCTTCAGCTACCCACCGCATCCCCTCACCGTTGCTTACGCCGTGCGTGAGCTCGAAAACTCGATGCGCCTTGGCGCCCAGACGACGTTCTTTCGCCTCGGAGATGATCCCGGCCTTGCCCGGTTCATTGACTCGATGGCGAAGCGTGTCGGCGGCACGGTCGTTGCCCCCGAGCTCGACGATCTCGGCGCGGCCGTGGTCAGTTCGTACCTCGGCTCGCGTGGCAGTGGGGGCACTGAGGGCCCGTCGAGCGGCAACTTCGACGGAATGTTCGGACGCGGTTGGGGTTATTGAGTCGATTGGGCCAAGTGGCCAGCCGTCAGAACAGCGGCCACGGCACGGCGGGCATGTGACCGTGAGGCGCAGGGAAGTGCCCGTTGCGCCGTAACCGGTCGCAGCGGTCGGCGAGGGCCGTTATCTCACGGGTAGTAAGCAGTTCTGCGAGGGCAGCCCCGAGGTCGCCGTCGAGCTGAGCGCGCACCCGGTCGATCCCGTCCAACTCGTCGGCGGTGAGCTCGTCACCGAGCCAGCCCCAGAGCACAGTGCGCAGCTTGTGCTCGACGTGAAAGGTGAGCCCGTGGTCCACTCCGTGACGGTGTCCGTCCGCCATCGCGAGCACGTGCGCGCCCTTGCGATCGGCATTGTTCACAACGATGTCAAACACGGCCATCCGTCG
>JAYTTG010000093.1:0-2413 GCA_043745175.1 Microbacteriaceae bacterium | reverse complement strand
ATCGCCCCGGCGACGGCAGCCTCGTAGTACAGCTGCGCGCCGACCTGCTCCGCGGCCTCGAAGAGCTCCGGACCGTGGGTCGCGAGCAGCGCTTTGTTTCCAGTAATGACATCCGCGCCGGAGTTGAGGGCCTGCAGGATGAGCGTGCGGGCCGGTTCGAGACCGCCCATCAGCTCGATCACAATATCGGCGCCGAGTATAAGGGACTCGGCATCCGTCGTCAGGAGTTCTTTCGGAATCTCGGTGGTGCGCGTCGCTCCGAGATCGCGCACGGCAACGCCCACGAGTTCGAGCCCAGCCCCCGCGCGGTTGGCGAGTTCCGGGCCGTGCTCGAGCAACAGTGCCGCCACCTGGGCACCGACCGATCCGGCACCGAGAAGGGCCACTCGCAGGTTGCGGTAATCGATCATCGTGCTCCTTGTTCAGTGGCGCCGGTCGTTGCAGTGGCGCCATCAGAGCGTATTCCAGCATCGCGCGACAGCAGGTCGGCCTCGGTCTCGCCGCGCACGATTACCCGGGCGACTCCGTCGCGCACAGCGACGACTGCCGGACGCGCGAGGTAGTTGTAGTTGTTGGCCATTGCCCAGCCATAGGCGCCGGTGGCGGGCACGGCAAGCAGGTCGCCAGGAGCGACATCCCCCGGCAAGTAGTCGGCGAGCACCACAATGTCGCCGCTCTCGCAGTGCTTGCCGGCGACGCGCACGAGGGTGGGTTGCGCCGTCGAGGCGCGGTTTGCGAGGCGCACAGAGTAGTCGGCGGCGTAGAGGGCAGTGCGGATATTGTCGCTCATGCCACCGTCGACACTCACGTATTTGCGGATCGCAGTGCCCGAATGCGGCAGGGTCACCTCGACGTCCTTGATCGTGCCGACTTTGTAGAGGGTGAAGGTTGACGGTCCAACGATCGACCGACCGGGCTCGACGGCGACCACGGGAACGGGGATGCAGAGTCGTGCGCACTCGCTCGCGACAATATTCGCGAACCGGGCCGCGATCTCGGGCATCGGGAGGGCGGTATCGACGGAGGTGTAGGCGATACCGAATCCACCGCCGAGATTGAGCTCGGGAATCGGCCCGCCGGAGAGCAATTCGGCGTGAAGGGCGAGCAAGCGCTTCGCCGACTCGACGAAGCCGTCGGACTCAAATATCTGCGATCCGATGTGCGAATGCAGGCCGAGGAAGCGCAGCGAATCACGGGAACGGATGCGGGCAACCGCATCGGGCGCATCGGCGAGCGTGATTCCGAACTTCTGGTCCTCACGGGCCGTCGCGAGGTACTCGTGCGTGTGGGCGTGCACCCCGCTGTTGAGGCGGAGACGCACCGGCTGTACCCGGGAGTGGCGGGCCGCGGCATCCGCGATCCGCTCGATCTCGATGAGACTGTCGATCACGATCACGCCGACGCCCTCGCGGACCGCGCGATCGATTTCGGCACGCGACTTGTTGTTGCCATGAAGGCCCAGACGCGCGGGATCGACCCCGGCGGCGAGCGCCACCGCGAGCTCTCCCCCACTGCAGACGTCAATGTAGAGCCCCGCTTCGGTCACCCAGCGGGCGATCTCGGTGGAAAGAAACGCTTTGCCGGCGTAGTAGACCTTCGCGGCCGATCCCACACGCCCGAACTCCCGGTCGAAGCACTCCCGGGCTTCGGCGGCTCGGGCTCGCACGTCCGCTTCATCCACCACGTAGAGCGGAGTACCGAATTCGGCAGCGAGAGCGGATGCTGAGACACCGGCCAGCTCGAGCATCCCGGATTCCGCACGCCCGGCATTCTGCGACCACACCATAGCGGGCAACACGTTGGCGTCGGCAGGGGGCTGCAGCCACGCGGGCGCCAGCGGATTCGCGCTCACGCGCACACTCCCCTCGTAGTGAGGAGCGCCGAACTGAGAGTGACCGCTTTTCCGGCGACTGCCAGTTCGAGCGACGAACCCTTTACCGTTATGGAATCGAGGGGAAGTTGCTTCGGCAGGTATTTGGCCACACAGATCTTCTGCGTCGCAAGCACCGGGTCCGCGAGAGCACCGAAGGTGGCGCGAAGCCCTGCAGGGGTCACTGCGGCACCGTTGATGACGAGCGACTTCGGGCTCAGCGCCAATTGGCCGTCTACTGCCGAGGGTACGAACGCGATCGTCACAGGAACGGCCACGCCGAGCGCGGTGACTGTCGTACCGATCTGCACGGCTCCGGAGGCGATTTTCACCGAGGTGACGGGCAGGGTCGTGAATCCCGCGAGCAGTTTCTTCAACTCATCCGCTGAGGTAACGACAGTCACCCGTGCGCTCTCGACCGGCTTCGACTGCCTGAGTGGTACCCCGGTGACGGTGAGGATGGCCTTGCCGCTGAGGTCGCCGACTCCGAGCTTGGCAATCGCCACATCCACTCGCTCGAATTTGCCGGTCGCAGCCTGATAG
>JAYTTG010000092.1:0-2414 GCA_043745175.1 Microbacteriaceae bacterium | reverse complement strand
CGAGGAGCAGCGCGCACTGCTCGGTGCAGTGGCACCCGTTGTCGTGCCGGCGAGCGACGTGGACGAATTCTTGCGCGACTACTATCCGCGCCTGAGTCGCACGATCACCGTGACCAGTGCGGATGCCTCGATCGTGCTGCCGGAGTTCGTTCCCCCGGTTCTCGTGCTCACGGTAACGTTCCAGCCAAAGCAGTCGGTGAAAATTGCGTGGGACTGGGATTATTCCGGCCTGCGTAAGTCGCTTCGCGGTGCTGACGACCGCGATTTCGCAACCGAGCACCGGGTGCTCGAGCACGTGCAGCGGATCCTCGGACCGATCTCGGATGACACCCTCCGAGGTCTCGCCGCGGCCGAGTTCGTCGATCGGGTAGTGCCGACGCTGGATGGTGTCGACGGGGTGCGGGTCGATTCCGTCGGAACGCGACCGGACTACCGGGAGCTCACGGGCATCCCGAAACTGACCTTCACCACGGTCGAGACCGACACAAGCGACTGGTTCGACCTCGGGGTGTATATCCGCATCGACGGGCGGGATGTGCCGTTCACGAAGGTGTTCACCGCACTGTCGAAGGGTATGTCGAAGGTACTGCTCGTCGACAACTCGTACCTGTCGCTCAATCAACCGGTCTTCGAAGAACTGAAGCGGCTGATCGACGAGGCCTCCACCCTCTCCGAGTGGGAGACCGGGGTGCGGATCAGCCGCTACCAGGCCAGCCTCTGGTCGGAGTTTGAGGATCTCGCCGAAGAGACCATCGAAGCGCAGGCCTGGCGGGAGGCGGCCAAGGGACTCCTCGCCATCGATTCGGTCGAGCCGACACCCCTGCCCCACACCGTCGACGCCACCCTCCGCCAGTACCAGAAAGACGGTTTCGACTGGCTCGCCTTCCTCTGGAAGCATCGACTCGGAGGCATCCTCGCCGACGACATGGGTCTCGGAAAGACGCTTCAGGCTCTTGCCCTGGTCGCGCACGCCAAGACGGGAGGAGCGGATGCCCCGTTCCTGGTCGTCGCGCCCACCTCTGTCGTGTCGAACTGGGTGGCCGAAGCCGCGCGATTCGTGCCCTCGCTCAGGGTTCGTGGGGTCGCGACAACGAAACAGTCGTTGGCGCAGTTGGCCGAGGGTGCCGACATCGTGGTGACCTCTTACGCCCTGTTTCGCCTCGGCTTCGCTCACTACCAGAAACTTGGATGGTCGGGGCTGGTGCTCGACGAGGCGCAGTTCGTGAAGAATCCGGCCTCGAAGGCCCACGAGGCCGCCGTATCCCTCGAGGTTCCATTCAAGCTCGCGATCACAGGTACCCCGATGGAGAACAGCCTCACCGACCTGTGGGCCCTGTTTCAGATCGTGGCGCCAGGCCTGTTTCCCTCGGGCCGAAGATTCGCCGAGGAGTATGTCCGACCGATCGCGTCGGGCGACTCTGGCGCTTCGGCGGAGCACGCTGCCGCTTATTCGGCGGCATTGATCGCCAAGCTGCGCCGCCGTATCCGCCCACTGATGATGCGGCGCACCAAGCAGCTCGTCGCCTCTGAGCTGCCGGCCAAACAGGAACAGGTGTTGCAGGTCGAGCTCGCCCCACGACACCGAACGCTGTACGACACCGTGCTGCAGAAGGAGCGACAGAAGCTCCTCGGGCTCATCGAGGATCTCGATCGCAACCGATTCATCGTGTTCCGCTCTCTCACCCTGCTGCGGATGCTGAGTCTCGATGCCTCTCTGGTCGATGAGGCCTACGCCGGCATCCCGTCATCGAAGCTCGATGCCCTGTTCGAGCAGCTCGATGACGTGATCGCCGAGGACCATCGGGCGCTCATCTTCAGCCAGTTCACGTCGTTCCTGCGTAAGGCCGCGAGTCGGCTTGATGCCGCGGGCATCCCCTACGAATACCTCGACGGATCGACGCTTCACCGCGCCGATGTGATCGCCCGGTTCAAGTCCGGAGATGCCCCGGTGTTCCTGATCAGCCTGAAAGCTGGCGGTTTTGGACTCAACCTCACCGAGGCCGACTACGTTTTCCTGCTCGACCCCTGGTGGAATCCGGCTACCGAGACCCAGGCCGTCGACCGCACCCATCGCATTGGCCAGACCCGGCCGGTGAACGTGTATCGCCTCGTCGCGACCGGCACGATCGAGGAGAAGGTGATGGCACTCCGGGATCGCAAGGCGAAGCTTTTCGACGCGGTGATGGATGATGACGCGGGCTTCAGCACTGCGCTCACTGCCGAGGACATCCGGGGCCTGCTCGAGTAGTCCTCCCCCGGGTTGACTGCCGTGCTGTTCTCCCCGGATCGCGCAGTGGCCGCCGTTTTCGGGCAGTGGCGTTCGTAGCGTGGCCGCCATGAGTTCTTATCCCCGGAAAATTCGATCCCGGAAAATTCGATCAGTGATCGCGCTGTCGGTCTGTGCGGCCGTGCTC
>JAYTTG010000091.1:0-8885 GCA_043745175.1 Microbacteriaceae bacterium | reverse complement strand
GCGAAATACGAGGTCGACGTCATCAAGCAGATGGGATTCCCCGGCTACTTCCTCGTCGTCGCGGACTTCATCACCTGGGCGAAGGCACAGGGTATTCGCGTTGGGCCGGGTCGTGGATCGGCCGCCGGTTCGATGGCTTCCTATGCCATGGGCATCACCGAACTCGATCCGCTGGCGCACGGCCTCATTTTCGAGCGTTTCCTGAATCCCGAGCGCGTGTCGATGCCGGACGTCGACGTCGACTTCGATGATCGGCGACGCGGCGAGGTCATCCGCTATGTCACCGAAAAGTACGGGGATGACAGGGTCGCCCAGATCGTGACCTATGGCACGATCAAGGCGAAGCAGGCACTCAAGGACTCGGCCCGCGTGTTAGGGATGCCCTACTCGGTGGGCGAGAAGCTCACGAAAGCGATGCCGCCGACAATCATGGGCAAGGACATCACCCTGAGCGAGGTGCTCGACAAGGCCTCTCCGCGCTGGAAAGAGGCCGCGGACTTCCGTGCGGTCCTCGAGACGGATCGGGATGCAGCGACGGTCTTTGAAACTGCGCAGGGCATCGAGAACCTCAAGCGACAGTGGGGCGTGCACGCCGCCGGCGTGATCCTGTCGGCAGAACCACTCATCGACGTGCTTCCGATCATGAAGCGCGAGGACGACGGCGCGATCATCACCCAGTTCGACCAGCCACCACTGGAGTCTCTCGGCCTCATCAAGATGGACTTCCTCGGACTGCGAAACCTCACGGTGATCGAAGATGCGCTACGGATGATCGAGAAGAATACGGGCGGTTCGCTCGTGATCGAAGACCTTGATCTCGACGCCGACCAGAAGACCTACGACCTGTTGGCGCGAGGAGACACTCTCGGTGTGTTCCAGCTGGATGGTGGACCGATGCGTTCACTTCTCAAGCAGCTCAAGCCCACCAACTTCGAAGACATCTCCGCCGTAATCGCGCTCTATCGCCCGGGCCCGATGGGCATGAACTCGCACACGAACTATGCCCTGCGCAAGAACGGGCTGCAGACGATCGACGCAATCCATCCGGAGCTCGCGGAGCCGTTGCGCGAGAGCCTCGGCATCACCTACGGTCTCATCGTCTACCAGGAGCAGGTGATGTCGGTCGCGCAGAAGGTGGCCGGATTCACGCTCGGCCAGGCCGATGTGTTGCGGCGGGCGATGGGCAAGAAGAAGAAGTCGGAGCTCGATAAGCAATACGCCGACTTCGAGGCCGGTATGACCGGCAACGGATACAGCGCACAGGCCGTGAAGGTTTTGTGGGACACCCTCATGCCGTTCGCCGACTATGCGTTCAACAAGGCCCACAGCGCCGGCTACGGCGTGCTGAGCTACTGGACGGCCTATTTAAAGGCGAACCATCCCGCCGAGTACATGGCGGCTCTCCTGACCAGTGTCGGGGACTCCAAAGACAAACTCGGTATGTACCTGAGCGAGTGCCGACGGATGGGGATTCGGGTGCTGGCGCCGGACGTGAACGAGTCGAGCGGGGACTTCACCGCCGTTCCCAGTGAGGCTGGTATCGGCGACATCCGCTTCGGTCTCGGTGCGATTCGCAATGTCGGATCGAACGTTGTCGAGGCGATCGCCAAGTCTCGGGACGAGAAGGGCCGCTTCGAGTCGTTCCACGACTTTCTGCGAAAGGTGCCGATTCAGGTAGCGAACAAACGCACCGTCGAGTCGCTCATCAAGTCGGGCGCGTTCGATTCGACCAGGGCCACCCGCCGGGCCCTGCTGGAGATCCACGAGGATGCGATCGACTCGGCGGTGAGCGACAAGCGCGCCGAAGCGAATGGCCAGGTCGGTTTCGATTTCGACAGCCTCTGGGACGAGCCGCAGGCCGTCAACCAGGTTCCCGACCGCCCGGAGTGGTCGAAGCGCGACAAGCTCGCTTTCGAGCGTGAGATGCTCGGACTCTATGTGTCCGATCATCCGCTTGCCGGTCTCGAATTGCAGCTCGCCAAGCACGCCGGCAACAGCATCACCGAGGTGCTTGGTGGCGAGGTCGCCGGCGACGGAGAGCATGTGACGATCGCCGGCCTCATCACTTCAGTGCAGCACCGAACGGCGCGCAATTCCGGCAACCAATACGGACTCATCACCGTGGAGGACTTCGCGGGGGAGATCACCGTGATGTTCCTTGGCAAGGCCTACCAGGAGTTCTCGCCCGCCCTCACGAACGACGCGATCGTGGTGGTGCGCGGCCGCGTGAGCATGCGGGACGACGGCATGAACCTGCACGCTTCGAGCATGTTCACGCCCGATCTCGGCCAAAGCCTCGGCTCTGGACCGCTCACTATCTCGATGCCGGAATTCAGGGCGACGACGGATGTGGTGACGCAGCTAAATGACGTTTTGATCCGGCACTCGGGCGACACCGAAGTGCGACTCAAACTCGTCAAGGGCGAGACCGCCCGCGTGTTCGAGATCCCCTTCCCAGTCTCGGTCAACGCCGATCTCTATGGCGAACTCAAGTCGCTCCTCGGTCCGAACTGCGTGGTCTGAGCACCAGCTGCGCGGCGTCAGCCCGGAACGTTTGGACCGAAGGTTTGGACCGAGAACGAGACAACATGCACAGCGGGAGCGTCGTCATAGACGGGGAATCCCCCTGCGGGTTGGATTCGGATCAATCCACTGCCAACACGCGTTGGGAAGGCGTGTCAGATACCCGTGGAGAAAGGTCCGCCGCCGCCACACCCCCGCGAGCCTCTGATCCTTCTGAAGTTCCTCCCCGTGAGCGGAACCAATCCGTGTTCGAAATGCAGGACGCGAAGTTACTGGAGTGACGGATGGGGTACACCAACCACATCCGTCACGTCGCATCCTGCATTTCGAACCGGTTGAGGATGACGCGGATGCCGGACCGGAGTCGTGCGAGCCGAGCGGACCGGAGTCGTGCGAATGCCGGACCGGAATGAATAACCGCGCAGGGATTGCGGCTCGGTGTCGCGGCGCGATCGAAATTGGCAGAGGGTGTCCTGGCATCCGCCGGCATGATCGTGGACATGATGAGCGAGGCATTGGTGCGATCGAAGCCGACAGTCCTGGTCGAGCTCAGTGTCGATGGTGCGATATGAAAGGTCCGAGGGCACGATGCGGTAGGCAGGGTGCATTTCTTCGCTAGATCGCGCGGGTTGAATGTTTAGGAAACGTTCTGAATCCTGCTGAGGCGCAGTCAAAATCGTCGTGGTCGGCAGGGGCCGATCGCGGGGGCGTCATCGTCGACATTGAATCCTCCCGTGGATCGGGAGGAAATCTTCCCGGTGACTTCAGGGGCGTGAAACGGCGCGCCAGAACCGAATGTCCCGGCGCCACCAAGCCCGTGTACCGCTCCTATCCGTGTCCGCTGCGGAGCTGTAGCCGCTGCGGATCCGTGTCCGAAATGCAGGAGGAGGTGTGACTGGAGTGACGCATGGGCCACATCAACCACACCTGTCACGTTGCGTCCTGCATTTCGAACCGGTGGGACGCGGGTGTGGGACGCGGGTGTGGGACTCGGATGCCGAACGCGGATGCCGGGCCGGAGCCGAGCTGGCCGGGCTCGCCGGGCGAGTCAAGGGGCTGGGCAGGCCGAGTCGATTAGACCGCGTCGCCCGGCTTCAGGTAGGTGCGCTCGTGGTATAGCAGGGCGTCATCCGGCTCGCCGAGTGCCCCCTCTTCAATCTGCACCACGATGACGGCATTGTTTGCCACCGGGAAGCGCTCGACGATGCGCCCCACCATCCACGAGGTGACTCCCTCGAGAATCGGCAGGCCATGCGGGCCGGGCGCCCAGTGGTCGCCTGTAAAGCGCAGGTCGTGATCGCCGGACATCCGTTCGGCGAGGTGGCGCGTGCGTGCGCCCATGGTCTGGATGGCCACCCAGTCGGTGCCGGCGATGGCCGGCCAGGCGCTGGCGACCTTCGCCATGTTGAATGTCGCCAGAGGAGGAACCGCAGCAAGTGAGGCGAGGGATGTCGCGGTGAACCCGACCGGCTTTCCTTCCGGGGTCAACGCGGTGATCACGACCACTCCGGCGGCATGCCGACGGAACGCATGCTTGAACGCCGCGATGCCATCCGGTTCTCCCGCGGCGGTCACGGGTGCTGTCTCATCCACGGGTGTATCAATTCCCTGTCAACTGTGATTATTCCTCTGGCATGCCAATGGGCTCTCGCTCAGCGCACAGAGTTGCTCCCCTAGGCTATAGGGCGACATGATCAACACGATTGACCTTCGGGACCTCAAGCCTAGCCGCGCCGAGCTCCTCGCCCTCGTTCCACGGTCGCTCATGGATGTCTCGGCCGCGACTGCGATCGCCCAGGAGCTCATCAGCGATGTACGAGAGCGAGGTGAAGTTGCACTACTCGACCAGGCCGAACGCCTCGACGGGGTGCGACCGAAACACGTGCGTCTGGATGTCGACGATGTCTCGGCCGCTGTCCGCGCTCTCAGCGTGCCGGTACGGGATGCGCTCGAGGAAGCGATCGTGCGAGTGCGCGCGGCCTCCGAAGCCCAGCTACCCACGTCACGCATCACCAGTTTCGGGCCGGGCGCAGAGGTCATCCAGCGCTGGAGTCCGGTCGCTCGTGTCGGCCTCTACGTGCCCGGTGGCAAGGCCGTCTACCCGTCGAGCGTCGTGATGAACGTCGTGCCGGCACAGGTTGCCGGTGTCTCGTCGGTGGCGCTGGCCTCCCCGGCGCAACGGCAGTTCGACGGGAGCATCCACCCCACCATCTTGGGAGCCGCCGGCCTTCTCGGCATCGACGAGGTCTACGCAATGGGCGGTGCCGGTGCGATCGGTGCTTTCGCCTGGGGCGTGCCGGGGCTGAGCCTCGATCCCGTGCAGGTGATCACCGGACCCGGCAACGTTTATGTCGCGGCCGCCAAGCGAATCGTGCGCGGACAGGTCGGCATCGACGCCGAGGCCGGTCCCACCGAGATCCTCGTGATCGCGGATGCCACGGCCGATCCCTTCCTCATCGCGACGGATCTCATCAGCCAGGCCGAACACGACGAACTCGCCGCGGCGGTGCTCGTTACCGACTCCGTAGACCTGGCCGACAGCGTGCAGGCGGAGCTCGCCCGGCTTGCAGTGCTTACCCCGCACAGCGCCCGCGTCGACACCTCGCTCCGAGGCATCCAGTCCGCCGTCGTGCTGGTTGACGACATGGCGGCGGCTGCTGCCTTCAGCAACGTCTACGGTCCAGAGCACCTCGAGATCCAGACCGCCGACCCGGGGGACGTGCTCGATCTCATCGAGAGTGCCGGAGCGATCTTCCTCGGTCCGCACTCTCCCGTGAGCCTCGGCGACTACCTGGCGGGCTCGAACCATGTGCTGCCGACCGGTGGGCAGGCGCGGTTCACTCCGGGCCTCGGGGCGTACACCTTCCTCCGTCCACAGCAGGTCATTCGCTACGACCGCGATGCCCTCAAGGCAGTGGAGGACAAGGTCGTTGCGCTGGCCATCGCCGAAGACCTTCCCGCTCACGCGGCCGCGATAACGGCGCGGTTCTTGGCGAACTAGGCTCCCGCTTTGATAAGGCTCCGCACGGTATCCTGACAGCACCATGTTCTGCCCCTTCTGCAGGTATCCCGATTCCCGCGTCATCGACTCGCGCACCAGCGACGACGGTATGTCCATCCGTCGCCGTCGTCAATGTCCGGACTGCGGGCGGCGCTTCTCCACGACCGAGACTGCGAGTCTCAACGTCGTGAAGCGCAGCGGCGTGGTGCAGCCCTTTAGCCGCGAGAAGATCGTCTCCGGAGTGCGAAAGGCCTGCCAGGGACGACCGGTCACCGACACCGACCTCGCGATGCTCGCCCAGCGGGTCGAGGAGACGATCCGGGCGACGGGCGCCTCACAGGTGGATGCAAACGACATCGGTCTCGCGATCCTGCCCCCGCTGCGCGAACTCGACGAGGTGGCCTACCTGCGCTTTGCCAGCGTGTACCAGGGCTTTGACTCACTCGAGGATTTCGAGACCGCCATCACCCTGCTGCGCGTTGAGCACGACGCGGCGGCAGAAGTCACCGAGAACTGAGAGCGTTGACGGGCGACTAACCTGAAGATGGCATGTATCGACTACTTTTCAGGCTCGTCCTCACCCGGCTCGACCCGGAGACCGCCCATCATCTCGCGTTCGACGTAATTCGCTGGCTTCCTCGCATCGGAGTCGGCGCCGTCCTGCGTCGGCTCAGCCGACCGGATTCGTCCCTCGCGGTCAACACCCTCGGCCTGCGGTTCGCCTCACCATTTGGCGTCGCTGCCGGTTTCGACAAGGATGGCCGCGCCATCCGGGGACTCGGCCAGCTCGGTTTCGGGCACGTCGAGGTCGGCACGATCACGGCAATCGCCCAGCCGGGCAATCCGAGCCCCCGACTCTTTCGCCTCGTTGTGGACAGAGCAGTGATCAACCGCATGGGATTCAACAATCGGGGAGCGGCGGATGCGGCACCCCGATTCGCTCGTGAGCTCGCCCGCGGCATTCGCCCCATCATCGGTGCGAACATCGGCAAGAGCCGCGCGGTCGAGGTGGATGACGCGATCGCCGACTACCTCGTGAGCGCACGCCTGCTCGCTCCGGTGAGCGATTATCTCGCCGTCAATGTGAGTTCCCCCAACACTCCCGGCCTTCGGGGACTGCAGGAGCTCGACAGGCTCACCCCGCTGCTCATCGCGGTGAACGACGCGGCGGGGGACACTCCCGTGCTCGTGAAAATCGCTCCCGATCTCACCGACGACCAGGTGCGGCGCATTGCTGAACTCGCAGTGGAACTCGGGCTGGCGGGCGTCATCGCCACCAACACGACCCTGTCACGAGAGGGCCTCGTGACGGATGCCGCGATCGTCGAGGCTGCCGGAGCCGGGGGCCTCTCCGGTGCTCCGCTCGCCGCGCGCTCTCTGGCGATCCTGCGAATCATTCGCACTTCAGTTCCGGCGGACTTTTGCGTGATTTCCGTTGGGGGAGTGGACACCGCTGCCGACGTCGCAGAGCGCCTCGCCGCCGGAGCGACCCTGGTGCAGGGCTACACGGCGTTCCTGTACCGCGGACCGTTGTGGGCTCGCTCAGTCAACCGAGGCTTGGTGAAACTCCGCCGCTGACGATCTTCTTGGCGGGGGATACGTCCGCTCGTGGCGGGCTGGTGACCTCGCGGAGAGGGTTACGACCCCCGCCGGGAGGTCATGTACCCGCCGCGACGATCCGGAGCAGGCCTAGGCCGGGAAGGCGCCGCGCTTCACCTGCGGCTTCGGCAGCCGCATCGGGCGCAGCTGCAGGGCGCGCATGGCGGTGTACCAGCGGTTACCCTTCTGCACTTTTTCCGCACCGAACTTCGCGGCCAATTTCCTCTGGATGAGCAGCCCCGCAACGATGCAATCGATCACGGCGATGAGGACGAAACCCCACAACACGAAGATTGCGATACTGCTCATCGCCGTGTTTCTTTCGAAAACGAACGTGAGGACGATCACCAGGAACATGACAGGGAGAATAAGCTCGCCAACACTCCACCGCGCATCCGTGTAGTCCCGAATGTAGCGCCGCTGCGCACCCTTGTCCCTGATCGGCAAGAATTTCTCGTCGCCATTCGCCATGCCGACCCTGGCCTTCTCGCGGGCCTCATTTATCCTGGCCCGGGAAGCCTTGTTACCGGCCTTGCGGTCGCTCGAAACGAGCGGTCTCAGGTTCGCGGCTTCGCGCTCCTTGCGAGTCGGGGTCGCGCGACCTTTGCCGCCCGAGATGCTGTCGGAGTTGAGGTCGTACTCGGCCGCCGAGTCGGTCTTATTAGAACTATTGAGCTTAGCCACGGGGATTCCTACCGATCGGTGTCTCGTTAAGATTACCTTCATGTCTTCTCCAGCGCCCACACGTCCAGTACTCCTCCAGGCTCTTCGCGACTCGGTCGCCGGCGGCTTTCCCGTGGCTGTCGCCGACCTGTCGAGGCTGGTGCGCATCCCCTCGGTCTCATGGGCGGCGTTCGATCCGCAGCATGTGAGCAACAGCGCGGATGCCGTAGCAGCCCTCGTCACCGGTCTCGGTGTCTTCGAGACGGTGCAGGTGGCCCGCGCTCCCATCGGCAGCGGCGCGGATGCCCCGCTCGGCCAGCCAGCCGTGCTCGCCACCCGCGCCGCTCGCGACGGCCGTCCGACCATCCTGCTCTACGCGCACCACGACGTGCAGCCGCCCGGAAAGGACGAGGACTGGGACTCGGCGCCGTTCGAGCCCACCGTTCGCGGCGACCGCCTGTACGGGCGCGGTGCCGCGGATGACAAGGCCGGGGTACTCGCCCACGTCGCCGCCATTCGCGCCTTCGTTGAGACCGTGGGGGAGGACTTCGACCTGGGACTCGCGCTTTTCATCGAGGGAGAGGAGGAGTTCGGCTCGCGGTCGTTCACCAACTTCCTCACGGCGCACCAAGCCGAGCTCGCCGCCGACGTGATCGTTGTCGCCGACTCCGATAATTGGAACATCACTACTCCCGCACTCACCGTTGGCCTTCGCGGCAACGTCACTTTCCGGCTCACCGTGAGCACTCTCGAGCACGCGTCGCACTCGGGCATGTTCGGCGGAGCGGTTCCGGATGCGATGCTCGCCACCATCCGTCTTCTCGCGACTCTGCACGGGCACGACGGCTCGGTCGCCGTCGAAGGCCTGGTGTCGCGGGAGGTCGAGACCCCGGACCACACGGAGGAGCAACTCCGCCACGAGGCCGCACTTTTGCCCGGGGTAACTCCGATCGGCACGGGCACCATTCTGAGCCGCATCTGGTCAAAGCCGGCCATCACGGTCACGGGCATCGATGCTCCGAGCGTGGCCAACGCATCAAACACCCTGGCTCCGTCCATCAGCGTCAAGATCAGCGCTCGCATCGCTCCCGGCCAGCAG
>JAYTTG010000090.1:0-2420 GCA_043745175.1 Microbacteriaceae bacterium | reverse complement strand
TGTTCCTGGAGTTCAGGCACGTCCGTGCTTGCTATCTGGTCATCATCACCGGAACCCTGGTCGGCCTCCTCCTGAATTTCGTCGGTCTCGATCCGATCAAGGCGCTGGTCCTTACTGCCGTCTTCAACGGCATCGTGGCCGTACCACTGATTTTTCGTATCGCGCGGATCTCCAGCCGCCGAAAACTGATTGGGCAATACTCGAGCGGTACCTGGTCCAAAATCGGTCTCTGGGTGGCCTTCGCGGTCATGGGCACCGCGGCAATCGCGCTTCTCATCTCTTCCCTGTGAGCTGCGTGTGCCACGGCTTCCGAATTTCCGTTCAGAATGACCGCTCAGAGGGGATGACCGCAGGTGGTTTTGTGTTCGCTCTGAACATCCGTCTCGATTGTGCGCGTCCGGCGGGAGGCTCCCCTCATCTCGCTTTCCGCCTCGCAGGAGGCCGCTCTCTCCGTTACTGTCAGCATCCTGACACGGCACGAGATTCGCGTGATCCCCACCTGTGCGCTCTCGCTGGGTTCCCGCCAGCCGAGCTCGCCGTGCCCGCGATGACGCTCGAGGAATGACCGGCCGCGCCGACGACGTCCGGGGCTCGGGTGCGTCGACATCATGCGGTACCGATCCGCCCCGAAATTCCGCTGTTGAAGCTGCGGATGTCGCGAATCCTGATGTTGGAAGACGCTTGTCGCCGGCGGCGAGCGGACTTTCCCCGGGCGTCACCGGGAGGCCATTCGCACGGCTTAAGCTGGTCGGCATGACCGCCGCCTCCCCCCTCCCCTCCGGTATCCATAGCGAAGAACTCGACCCGGCGGTGCGACCGCAGGACGACCTGTTCCGACACGTCAACGGCAAGTGGATCGACCGCACCGAAATTCCGTCAGACAAGGCTCGCTACGGCTCGTTCCATGTGTTGGCGGAGGAGGCCGAAAAGGCCGTGCGCGAGATCATCGTGGAAGCTCAGGGATCCGCCGAAGGCACCGAAGAACGCAAGTTTGGCGACTTGTACGCCAGCTACATGGATGAAGCACGCATCAACGAACTGGGTGCCACACCCCTCACCCATGACCTCGAGTCGGTGGAGGCTGTCAGCGACATCCCGAGCCTTCTCGAGAAACTCGGACGCCTCGAGCGCCTCGGAGTCAGCGGCTTCTTCCAGCTATACATCGACAACGATCCGGGCAACCCGGAGCGCTACATCGCGCTCTTCGAACAGGGCGGTCTCGGCCTCCCGGACGAGAGCTACTATCGCGAAGAGAAGTTCTCCGATATCCGTACCGCCTATGCCGGTTATCTGAAGAAGATGTTCGAATTGGCGGGGCTGGATGACGCGGCGGCCCGTGCCGGGCGAGTGCAGGAGCTCGAGACCGCCATTGCCGGGTTCCACTGGGACAACGTGAAATCCCGCGACTCCGAAAAGACTTACAACCTCAGCACCTGGCACACCGTCGTGAGTACGGCTTCCCAGGCGACCGACGGCCCCGACCTCAATCGGTGGCTCGATGCTCTCGATGCGCCGGACGGCGTCTTCGACGAGTTGGTGCTGCGGCAGCCGTCGTTCCTCGCGGGCGTGGCGTCGCTGTTGGATGCCGGCCACCTCGAGGCATGGACCGACTGGTTGCGCTGGCAGGTCATCCGCTCGTCCGCCGCCTACCTTTCAGACGATTTCGTCGAAGCGAACTTCGACTTTTATGGCCGCACTCTCACCGGTACCCCGGAGCTTCGCGATCGCTGGAAGCGCGGCGTCTCGCTCGTCGAGGGCGCCATGGGTGAAGCCGTTGGGCGGATCTATGTCGAGCGCCACTTCCCGAAGGGCGCCAAGGCGGCGATGGACGTGCTCGTCGGCAACCTCGTAGAGGCGTATCGCCAGAGCATCACCGGCCTGGCCTGGATGAGCGCGGCTACCCAGCATCGCGCTATCGAGAAGCTCGATAAGTTCACGCCGAAGATCGGCTACCCGGTGAAGTGGCGCGACTACTCCCGGCTCGAGGTCAGCCCGACGGACCTGATTGCCAATGTGCGGGCGACCAGCGAGTTTGAGTTCCAGCGCGAGCTCGGCAAGATCGGCACAGCACTCGACCGCGACGAGTGGTTCATGACCCCGCAGACCATCAACGCTTACTACAACCCCGGGTTCAATGAGATCGTCTTTCCCGCTGCGATCCTGCAATACCCCTTCTTCGACGAGGCTCGGGACGCGGCCGCCAACTACGGTGCGATCGGCGCCGTCATCGGTCATGAGATCGGCCACGGTTTCGACGACCAGGGTTCGAAATACGATGGCGACGGTCGGCTCATCGACTGGTGGACGGCGGCCGACCGGGAGGCCTTCGAAAAGCTCACCAGCTCGTTGATCGGGCAATACAACGAGCTTGCCCCGCGCCAGGTTCCCGACCACCACGTCAACGGTGCCCTCACCATCGG
>JAYTTG010000089.1:0-2426 GCA_043745175.1 Microbacteriaceae bacterium | reverse complement strand
CGTGATAGAGCGCGATCTGCCGCGGGGTGGACGACAGCAGGTCCTCGCCGCGCAGCACGTGCGTGATTCCCATGAGCGCGTCATCCACCGGGTTCACGAAGGTATAGAGCGGGGCACCGTTCGGGCGCACGACCACGAAGTCGACGAAGGATCCGGCGGGGAAAGTGATCTCACCGCGCACGAGGTCGTCGAACGAGAGATCGGTGTCTGGCACGCGCAGGCGCAGGGCGGGGGTGCGCCCCTCGGCGCGATAGGCGGCCTTCGCCTCCTCGCTCAGATCGCGTTCGAAATTGTCGTAGCCCTGCTTCGGATCACGCCCGTTCTGGATGTTACGGGCCTCGATCTCCCCCGCCGTGGCGTAGCTCTCATAGAGGTGACCGCTCTCCCGAAGCTGCTCGATCACTCCCGCATAGATCTCGCCGCGCTGGGACTGCCGGTAGGGCTCGTGCGGGCCTCCGATACCGATACCCTCGTCCCAGTCGATGTTCAACCAGCTGAGCGCATCGAGCAACTGGAGATAGCTCTCCTCGCTGTCCCGGGCGGCGTCGGTGTCTTCGATACGGAAGATCATCCGGCCGCCAGTGTGCCGGGCGTAGGCCCAGTTGAAGAGGGCCGTGCGGATGAGTCCGACGTGAGGGGTTCCGGTGGGCGAGGGGCAGAAACGGACGCGGACGTCGGCTCCGCTGGCTGTGCTGAAAGAGGGTGACATGACCCGATAAGTTTACCCGGGAGCAGTTTTGAGTATGCCCATGCACATGCCCGCACCCGCACCCCGCCCCGCCTGCCGGGGACCACGCGCCCGTTCGTCAGCCATGCGGCGATTCATTTGGCCGCATGGCAGACAAAATACGCACGGTATGCCAGAACGCTGGTCGACTGCGGCGAAATCAGGCCAGGGTCCGGAACCACCCACGGCGACTCAGGATGATTCCGATCACGATCAAGGCGAGAGCCGGCCCCGCGAGTGCACCGAGTACGAGCGCGTGCCACCAGGCAACGCCCGATCCGCCGATCGCGAAGCTGGAGAAAAGCGCAACGCCGACCGCGGGCGGCACGATAGTTGCGACGAGCTTCTCGCCGCGAGTCCAGAGTGGCGACGCCCACAGCAGCATAATCCCCGCCACCCAACCGGCCAGCGGCACCAGAAGCCCTCCAAATTCGAGCAGCAGCGCTGTCACAACGACATACCAGCGCTGCTCGGATGCCCGGGGTGGTGCAAGCTTCGCGACCGACAACTTCGGGGTGGCACCGGCGCGGGCCTCGGCGGCGATGAATACGGGGTCGTCGAGGGTTTTGATGCGGGAGGCCGCGGCCGCGGCATCCAGCCCCTCCAACTCTTCGGCGACACCCGCCACGATGCCCTGCCGCACGTCGTCGGGTACGCCAGCCAAGGTGCGATTAAGCTCGCCAAGGTAGCTGCGGACGACCTGCGGGGAACTGGCTTCTGTCATGGGATATTTTCTCCGACAAGCTCGGTAACGGTGTGGGCGAAGGGCCCCCATTGCTCGCGGAAGGTGGCGAGCTGGCGATGTCCGGTTTCGGTGACCCGGTAATAGCGACGGGACGGTCCGGCATCCGACTGTCGATCGAAGCTGCTGACGAGACCGTGAGTTCGCAGTCGGCTGAGAATCGGGTAAAGCGTACCGATGCTCGCGATCAGGCCGCGCGAGACCAGGGCCTCCGACAGCTGCCAGCCGTAGGTCGGCTGAGAGGCCAGCACCCCGAGGACACAGTATTCGACCACTCCTTTACGAAGTTGCGCGCCCACATCCAGTGTCATGCATCACACGATAGTGTGCCTCGTACCACAGCACAATGCGCGGTTCCGAGATCCCGCGCAGCTCACCGCACTGTCGAAAGTCAGCCATGCGGCCAAACGAAAGCTCGCATGGCTGACAATCGGGCGCACGATTCGTCGGATGCTCGATTTCACCGAGGTGGATCCGCGCACGCAGCCCTCAGGAGAGGTACACGACAGCCAACGCAAGGCCGAGGATTGCGATCCATGACACGAGTCCCGCGCCGATCGCCCGCATGCCAGACCGGGCGAGCTGCTCGAGACGCAACGAAGCGCCGATGCCGAAAAGGGCACTAGCGAGAAGTGCCGACTGCACGACGTCGGCAGTCGAGAGCAGGGCATCCGGGAGGGGCGCGAATGAGCGGAGGAGCACTGCCGCGACGAAGCCAATGATGAATAGAGGCACGATCGCTGGCCTGGCTTTGGGAGCTTCGTCCGTCGAGTCGCGGCGGCGGGTCTGGATCGAGGCGATCGCAACCATGGGTGCGAGCATTAATACGCGGGTGAGTTTGACGACGACCGCGACCGCGAGGGCCGCGGCACCGGCGGTCTGGGCCGTGGCGACAACCTGTCCGACGTCATGCACGCTTGCGCCGACCCAGCGCCCGAACTGGCTGTCGTCGAGACC
>JAYTTG010000088.1:0-2435 GCA_043745175.1 Microbacteriaceae bacterium | reverse complement strand
AACGCATCGTCCGAGACCTGCGCGTGCACCAGATTCTCGAAGGGACCAACGAGATCATGCGACTCATCATCGGCCGAAGCCTGGCGGAAGCCTGATGGCCCACAGCCCGATCAGTCACAGCGGCGACGTGCTGGTGCATCGACGCGGTCATCTCGGCCACCTTGTGCTCAACCGCCCGAAGTCCATCAATGCCCTCACCCACTCGATGGTGATCACGATCGCGGCCGCTCTCGAGAAGTGGGAGTCCGACGACTCCGTGGCGACCGTACTCATCTCCGGCGCCGGTGACCGCGGCCTCTGTGCCGGCGGGGACATCATCGCGATTTACACCGATGCCATCGGCACCGATGAGAAGGTCGGCGGCGCGGCGTCCGCGTCATTCTGGGCGGATGAATACGCGCTCAACGCACATATCGCCCGCTATTCAAAGCCCTACGTCGCCTTCATGGACGGCGTTGTTCTCGGTGGCGGGGTCGGGGTGTCCGCGCACGGGTCCTTTCGCGTCGTGACCGAACGAACCAGGCTCGGGATGCCCGAGACCGGTATCGGATTCGTACCGGATGTCGGCGGAACCTTTCTGCTATCCCGCGCTCCCGGCGAACTCGGCACTCATCTCGCCCTCACGGCGGGATCGGTCACCGGCGCCGATGCGATCGCTCTCGGACTCGCCGATCACTTCGTGACAAGCGACCGGCTCGCCGACCTGGCCGTCGCTCTCGAGACTTGCTCGGCGGCGGATGCAATTACGGGGGTGGCGACCGCCCCTCCCGCATCCGTGCTCCTGCAACAGAGGGAATGGATCGACGAATGCTATGCCTCGAACGACGCACGGGAGATCGTCGCGCGTCTCGAAGCCTCACCGAATGCTGACGCACAGCGTGCTGCGCTTGCCATCCTCGCCAAGTCGCCGACGGCGGTGAGCGTCGCCCTCGAGTCCCTTCGCCGAGCGCGGGCACTCGACACTCTCGAAGAGGTACTCGACCAGGAATTCCGCGTGTCTCTGCGGTTCACGCAGGGGACCGAACTCGTGGAGGGAGTGCGGGCCCAGGTGATCGACAAGGATCGCGCTCCGCACTGGTCGCCTCCAACCCTCGGTGATGTGCGGCGGCCGGACATCGAGGCCTATTTCGAGAGCCTCGGAGATCGTGAACTCCGCCTGTCATCGATGACAGGCGCCGCAGACAGGAGAATCGAATGACCAGAATCGCTTTCCTCGGGCTCGGCAACATGGGCGCACCGATGGCCGCCAATCTTGTAAAGGCTGGCCACACCGTCGTCGGGTTCGATCCCGTGTCCGCGGCCCTCGACCACGCGAGGGACAGCGGGGTGATCATCGCGGCTGCGGCTGTCGCGGCTGTCGGGGACGTCGAGATTGTGATCACCATGTTTCCGAGCGGAAAGCACGTGATCGATGCCTACAGAGGGGGACTGTTGGCCGCTGCGACTACCGGCACCCTGTTCATCGATTCCTCGACGATCGACGTCGACGATGCCCGAACCGCGCGTTCCCTCGCCCTGGCGGCCGGACATCGCGGAATGGATGCACCGGTCTCGGGAGGCGTCGGAGGGGCGACCGCCGGCACCCTCACCTTCATGGTCGGTGCCAATGAGGCTGACTTCGCCGCGGCGGAGCCGATCCTCTCGGTGATGGGCGGGCGAATCGTGCACTGCGGCGAAACGGGCGCTGGGCAGGCAGCGAAGATCTGCAACAACCTGATCCTCGGTATCTCGATGATCGCCGTGAGTGAGGCATTCGTGCTCGGTGAGAAGCTCGGCCTGTCGAACCAGGCGCTCTTCGATGTCGCATCCACCGCATCCGGCCAGTGCTGGGCGCTCACCACCAATTGTCCGGTGCCGGGACCGGTGCCCACGAGCCCGGCCAATCGTGACTACCAGCCCGGCTTCGCTGGCGCCCTCATGGCGAAAGACCTTGGGCTCGCGCTCGGAGCCCTCGAGGCGACCGGCACCGCTGCCGAGCTCGGACCGCTCGCGGCATCCATCTATCGACGGTTCGCGAATGAGGGCGGGGCCGGCCTCGACTTCTCGGCCATTATCAATACCATCCGCAATAATTCGGAAGGCGTGGCGGCATGACCGACTACCAGAACATCCTGCTCGAACGGCGGGGACGCGTCGGGCTGATCACGCTCAACCGGCCCGAGGCACTCAACGCCCTGAACCTCGCCCTGATGACCGATGTGGTGACGGCCGCGGCCGAGCTCGATGCCGATACCGGCATCGGAGCGATTGTGCTCACCGGATCGGCTCGTGCTTTCGCCGCCGGGGCGGACATCAAGGAGATGTCGAGCCAGACCTATATGGACATGTACCTCGCCGACTGGTTCTCCGGCTGGGATCGGCTCGCCGCGGTGCGCACTCCCCTCATCGCCGCGGTCTCCGGGCATGCGCTCGGCGGCGGGTGCGAGCTCGCCCTG
>JAYTTG010000087.1:0-8957 GCA_043745175.1 Microbacteriaceae bacterium | reverse complement strand
CATCAATTTTCTTGAGCTACGGGAACTCGACCCTCGCCACCACTGATCGTCCGGTTCATCGATGAGATGAGATCGGAGGGCCACGGGTCGAGTCGACGTGCGATGTGCTGCAATCGCAGGGTGTCCGCGTCGCCCCCATGTCCTATCGCGCCTGGCGCCGCGGGCCTGCTGCCGCCAGGACCATCACTGACGCCGCCCTCGTGGCGATATTCCATCAGCTGCGGGCACGCGATACGAAGGGCCGTCAACGACCCGAAACCCTCTAAGGACGTCGGAAGACGACGGCATGGCTGGCCCGCAACGGGTTCCGCTTACGGGCGGCCGATCGGGTCGAAAAGTGGTCTCCGACGGGCTGCAGCGATACCGGAAAAAATAGCCCGCAGAGCGTCCTGCTTGCGAACACCGCCGGTAGAGGGCAAGAACCACCATCAGTGGCCTTGACCGCTGGTTGGCCTATTCCAATGCATTCCCGGCTGATCTTCAAACCCCAACAAGCAACCTGGCCATCGGGCACGTCAATCTCCCTCTGCTGATCTGACTTCACTCAGGGCTATGGCCAGATGCCTCCGAACGTCGTCGACACACACGAGGGTCCGCCTGCGGACATTAATGCCGACAAGGCCGATCGAAGCTGGGCCTGCAAATCGCGCTGCGGCCTTCTGGATAGTCGAGAACGAGTTCAGGGATGCCACATTCTTCAGCGGTTCGAGTGCTCCACCCCGACGCGCGCGGAACGGACGGATTCGTAGTGCCGTGCCGCACGCGCGCGGTTGCCGCAGGCCACCGAGCACCATTGGCGCCGGGGGTGTGTTTTCACGAAGTAGAGCACGCAGCCGGGCGCGTAGCAGGCCCGAAGCTGGGAACCGTTTTCGCCCAGAAGTTGCTGGGTTTCATAGGCGACTTCGGCCAGGCCGGCAACCACCGGAGACCCTACAGAATCGGCGGCAAGTTCTAGAAGCCCGTCATTCAGCCGCAGCCGCGGGATCGTACGGGCGCTGACCGCTGTGTTCACGGTTCGGGCGGCGTCCCCCACGTCTGCAACGGCCGAGGCAGCAGCGGCGCGCTTGTCGCCCGTGAGGTGGGCTGCCAGCCTGCGCACCGAGTCTCGCAGATTCAGTGCGCTCTGAAACTCCTCTTGCGTTGCCTTGGCATCCTCACGGTCGATGCCGACGGCATCCAGCCATGCGTCCAGGTCCGCCGGTCCCGCGAAGTCGTCGTGCAGACCCGCCGTATCGGCCCAAATCGTCGCCATCAGGCGCACTGGTGTCGGTTCGTCGGCGAGCACCGAACCACGTACAGGATCACTGTTTGTCATGCAGCTGTTCTATCACGGATGAATTCAGTTGCACCTGTTAGAACTTTCATGGTAGAACTTCTAACGGATGAACCTAAGTTCATACATGAGACACCAAGGAGACAAAGACACATGACTACCGCTACTGCCACGATCTTCCCTATCCAGTCCGAGACCGCGACGGGAGTCGTGAAGGATCTGCTTGACCAGGTGCAGAAGGGACTGGGGCTCGTTCCGAACATGACCAAGGTCATGGCGAACAGCCCCTCGCTGCTGAAGGGCTACCTCGCGCTTTCCGCAGCGGTCGGATCGGGCAGCCTTCCCGCGGCGGTTCGTGAGCGCCTTGCGATCTCCACCGCGCAGTTGAACGGCTGCGAGTATTGCCTCTCCGCCCACACCTACATCGGAAGCAACATCGCCAAGGTGGATGCCGCCGAACTGGACGCCGCACGCCGCGCCGAGTCCACTGACCCCCATGTTGCCGCGCTACTCAAGCTCTCCCAAACGATTGCAGAGAACGCCGGCGACGTGGCTGACAACGAGATCGCTGTGGCCCGTGCCGCTGGTGTGACCGACAACGAGATCGGCGAGCTAGTAGCCAACCTCGCGCTCAACATCCTGACCAACTACTTCAACGTGCTCGCTAACGTGGAGAACGACTGGCCCCTGGTCGGGCTGTAGGTCTTGACTCGATACCCGAGGGAATGATGACAATGACGGGGACGCGTGAGCTCGCCGACGTGGGCTTCCACGCCGGCGAGCTCGCGGTGCAGCGCAAAGCCGGGGTCGAGCAGGACGCGGCCCGGCTGTCGCGGATGCTCGAGCCCGTCGCTCTCACCGGCGGTATCACCGCGTTTCTCAGCGAGCGAACCTTCATTGTCTTCTCCGGGAGGGATGCCGGGGGACGGCTCTGGACGTCCCCGCTCGTCGGCCCTCCCGGATTCCTCGAGGTACAGTCCGAGACCGCGGTCACGGTACACGCCGTAATCCCCGCGGGGGACCCGCTCCACGGGCTGGGTGCGGGCCAAAAGATCGGGATGACCGCGGTCGAATTCGCCACCCGACGCCGGGTGCGCATCAACGGCACCCTCACCAGGAGTGACGGCAATCCTCTCATCGAGGTAGAGCAGGCCTACGGCAACTGCCCAAAATACATGCAGCAACGCACACTTGCGGCCAGCACCCTCCACCCGGACGCTCGCGATCACGTGCGCCACGGGAGTGCACTCCAGCCGGAGGACCGGGAGCTGATCCGTACCGCTGATACGTTCTTCCTCGGCACGGAGAACCCCCAACGGGGAGCCGACGCGTCCCACCGCGGTGGCCCACCCGGCGTAGTGCGGGTCGACGATTACGGGCTGTGGTGGCCCGACTACCCGGGCAACAATCTCTTCAACAGCTTCGGCAACCTCGCCGTGAATCCGGAAGCCGCCCTGCTGTTCTTGGACTTCACCACCGGACGCACGCTGCACCTGTCCGGCACGACCGAGATCGAATGGGGAGAGCCCGGCCGGCCCGGCGACGACGGACACACCGGCCGTATTGCCCGGTTCACCCTGCAACGACTCGTGACCGGTCATCTGCTCCCGGCGCGGGAGACCACCCACAGCCCCTGTCCACGCAACCCCACTCTGACCGATTGAAAAGGACACGTTTCGATGACCGAATCCCGCCCCCCGTTCCCCCCGTTCGACCTGCCGACGGCGCTGCAGAAGATCCAGGCAGCCGAGGACGGCTGGAACAGTCGCGACCCTGCGAGGGTCGCTCTCGCCTACACGCCGGACTCGGTATGGCGCAACCGTGACGTGCACGTCATCGGCCGTCCGGCAATCATCGAGCTGCTCACCGCGAAATGGCAACGCGAGCAGGACTACGCGCTCCGCAAGGGCCTGTGGGGCTTCCGTGAGAACCGCATCGCGGTGCGGTTCCAGTACGAGTGGCACGACGATCACGGCCAGTGGTGGCGCAGCTACGGCAACGAACTGTGGGAGTTCGAGTCCAACGGGCTCATGAGCCGCCGCGAGGCATCCATCAACGACCTCCGGATCACCGAGGCCGAGCGTCGCGTTTTCGGACCCCGTCCGGAATCCGAACTCGGTGTCGACTTCCCGGTCTGGTGACCACCGTGAACCGGCAGCAGTCGTACACCGTAATCACGCACACAGACTCCGCGCTCGGTCAGCTCATCGACCGGCTCGGCATGCCGGACCCCTTTGAGTTCCACGACGGGGGACGCACGACCGGCAGCAACTTCGCCGCCACGAGTCTGCACATCCTCGGACAGCAGATCTCCACCAAGGTAGCCTTCGTCCTCTACGACCGCCTCAGGAATGCCACCGGCGACACCCCGACCGCGAAAAACATTCTCGACCTCGGCCAGGACTCGATCACGGCGCTCGGTACCTCCCGATCGAAGGCCGCCTACCTGATCAATCTCGCCAAGCAGGTCAGTGCCGGCGCCCTCGACATCGAGTCCATGGACGACCTCACAGACGCCGACGCCGTGCAGTCGCTTGTCACGGTCAAGGGAATCGGAATCTGGTCCGTCGAGATATTCCTCATCCACCAACTGCAGCGCCCGGACGTCTTTCCCTCGGGTGATGTCGGGCTGCGCAACGCGCTACAGCGTTTCCGTGGGCTTCCCGAGGCGCCGAGTGTTTCGACGGCACACGAGATGGGTCTCACCTGGCGACCGCTTCGCACCTATGCGGCTGCGCTGCTCTGGCGCACACTCTCCCCAGCCGAGGGCGGCGCAGAGAACCGCGTGACTACTCAGACGACTCCAGTTGACCCCCGCATCGTGGCCCACCAGCGGGCAAGTGCATCACGTTCCGGCAGTGTCGCGACGGCCCCGGACTGAACCATGTCCCGAGCAATGGGAAGGTCGATGCACGCTCCATCCAGAATCCGTGCATCGATGTAGCCGAGTACAGTCGCCAGAGTGGCGAGAGCGCCAAGGCCGCGCTCGGGAGCAGGGACGATGATCCACGCCACCGGCTTCCCAGAGACGAACCCGCTGCCCACAGTTCAATCCAGCAGGTTCTTCAAGCTGCCAGGCAAGGTGCCAGCGTATTCGGGCGTGCTGAACACCACGGCATCGGCGTGACTGATCTGCCCTCGCAGCTCCGCAACCGCGACCGGAACCGGTTCGTGGTCATCGTCCGGGTTGAAGGCGGGTAACGCAGACAGGCCCCGATACAGAATTGCGGCAGAGTCGGCCGGTGCCAGTTCGCGCACGGTGGCCAATACGGCGTTGTTGATCGATGATTGCCGTGTACTACCGGAAACAAGCAAGAGTCACATGATCCAAACGAGCCTAAAGGCTCGCTCTCTGAGCCGCGATACGGCACCACGTGCAGCGATAAAACGACGGAAGGAACGTGATCTGAATGAATACGAATCAAGACGAATCAAACGGTGAGACCCGTCTCGCATACATCCTGGGCGTGCCCCTGGCCCAGAATGTGGTGCGGCAATGGCCCCAAATGGGCGAGATCGTGCGCACCCGCACGCTCATTGGCAGCGTCGAGGGCAACTTCCCCGAGCTCACACTCGAAGTCGGAAGACGCCTTCGCCTCGCGGATGTCGTGGTGGTCGAGTGGACATGCAACTACGGCGACGGTCGCTTGTACCGCAACGTGACCATCGGCGAACTCGAGGACGGGAAGGCCGTGCGGGTCACCGACTACTGGGGCGAACCCACCGACACCCCGCAGTGGCGCGAATCGTTGACCAACCGGCTCGACATGCCCGGCGACGGCATCTGGAAAGACAACGACCGCCTGAGCCAACACTAATCCGCGCGGTCGCAGCAAAAAGGCGCAGGTGAGTTACTGCGTCTTGACGCTCTGCGACGCTTTGCTCCATAACCACGTGGCCAATGACGAGCCAAAGGAAGCTGAACCGGCAGAGGTTCCGCTTACGGGCGCCCGATCGGGTCAAAAAGTGGTCCAGAGCGTGCTCTCGCGATGGCGGGAAATGCCGTCCGGTGATGGTCCGGCATACGGGACGGACCGATCGGGGCGGCGACAGCGGAATTAAATCTGGCTGATTCCGATTCGCGGATCGTGTTGGAGGTGACTAGTTGATCTAGTGAGTTGGTTGTGGGTTGGGGAGCGCTTGAATGTCGGCGAGTGCGTTGAGCAGTGTTCGGTAGTGCTGCGGGCCTAGCTGGTCGCGAGTGCGTGTTTCGAGTAGCTCGAGGGCTTCGCGGATGGTGGTGACGAGTTCGAGGCCGCGCGCGGTAAGGGTGAGGATGCGGGTCCGTCTATCACGGTCGGTGTTCCCGCGGGTGAGATAGCCCATGGCCTGTAGTGCGTTGAGCAGCGGGTTGAGTGCCTGCTTGCTCAGCCCTAGCTGCTCGGCGAGTTGGGTGGGTGTTCGGCCATGAGGTCCGGGGAAGCGAAACAGGTCGAAGTGGGATTGGCGGAGGTCTGAGAATCCCTGCTGTCCGAGGTAGTCGAAGACGATGCGGTGGCTGGCTTCGGAGGCTTGGCGCAACTGTGCCGCCAGCATGGGGCGGCTCGGGCCGGGATAGGGGTCTGACAGATCCATAGGTCGTACACTACAGTTGACGACTATCGTAAATAGTGCTTTACTACTTTGTGTTCTACTTAACCTCTACTATTTGGAGCCGATGATGATCTACAGCGATACCTGTCCGCCGTGCGGCAAAGTGTTTTCCGGTGAAGACCGTGAAGTGCTTGCAACAGCGGTGATGGAACACGCCCGCGACGTTCACGACCATGACCTGTCACGCGATCATGTGCTGGCCCATCTCGATGGCAAGGACCCACACCATCCTGAGTAGTCGAAATCGGCGGCGTCATGCGAGAGCCGCCGCTATCGTGTCCTCTGCAACCCGCTGACCTGGGCAGCCTTGCGTCTCAATGCCGCACTGGCGGCGAGCGTGGGCCATACAAACGCAGCTCTGCAACCGGAATCCAAGCTGGGCGTTGACCGCTTTTTCGTATCGTCGCCGTCCTGGCCGCAACTGCTCGAATTGCAACGCGCACGATTGCGCGGCAGGGGATCTGCTTCGGGGTACCGGCCGTAGTGGGTTCGGCCCGCGAGCACCGGGTCTTCGCGTTCCGTGAAACTCCAAGCGGGAGCGCGGTGCGCGAATCACAGGATCGTTGCGGAGAGGAGCCAGTCGCGAAAATGAACAACATCATCGCTTACCCGGCTCGAACAGTTTGTTGACATGAGCTGAACATGTGTCGCGCATTCTGGACCATGTCGGACAATTCGGCCGGCACTCACGATCGATTACAGAAAGCAGCATGATGAATCGCGTTGTTAAGACCTCACTCATTGGCACCATCGCGGTGGCAGCCCTCATCGCCGGTACCGGCGCCCCCGCATTTGCGAGCACCGCAACCCCACCGCCCTCAACCAAGACGACGCACACACTGGAATCTGTCCAAGCTGCCGCGAAGACGGCGACAGATAACCGAGCAACTGCGCTGAATACTGCGATTGCGAAGCTCGATGCCGCCAAGGGCATCAACGCATCCGACAAAGCAACTCTTGTGGAGCGCCTCACCGCTGACCTGGTGGGAATGAAGACCAGTGAGGCCACGGTCGCCGCGGACACGACATTGGTTGCAGCATCAACAGACTTCAAGACCATCTTCACGACCTACCGCATCTTCGCCGTGGCCATCCCGCAGGCACGCCTGATCGCCGGTATCGACCGAGCGACATCGATTGAAATCCCGAAGCTGACAGCCTTGCAGACCAAGCTCGCTGCGACGCTCGCAGGCAAGGACGCATCGAAGTCGACGGCAGCTCTTCAGTCGGATCTGGCGGACATGGCAACACAGATCGCCAAAGCAAACACCGAACTCGATGGCGCCTCCGCAAAAGTTCTCGCCATCACCCCTGCCGACTTCAACACGAACAAAACAGTGCTCACGTCGGCCCGCGCTTCAGTGAAAACCGCGGAGAATGCCCTCACGCAGGCCAGGGCCGACCATAAAGCGATCACCACCGCTCTGAGATAGCCGGAAAAGCAAAAGGCGAGGACCACCCCAATACTCGAAGGTTCAAGGAAGCTCCCGCCTGCTGCCCGGCAAGTCGAGCCGACCGCAGCCCCGCAGACCCTCTTCCCCCACAACCACCAACAAGCCATAACCGCAAGACGTTCCGCTTCTGACTCACTTCGTGCGCCGTGATGCAAGGGCCGCGTTCGTGCTCGATTTACGTAGCTGGCGGTCCTGCCCTCGGCGGACGCCCGATAGTGCGTCGATGACGTCCGCATCGCGAGACTCGGAGCGGTGTGCACTTATCCAGGTGTCAGCTCGTGCGGCGGTAGCGGATGTGCGTGGCCAACGGCGAATGCATCACTTCGACGGGCTCCAACCCGAAAGATTTGACGCCGTCGAAGATCCGCTCGCCGGAACCGAGCAGAACTGGGGCGATGTCGAGGGTCATCTCGTCGACGACTCCGGCGATGAGCGCTTGTCGAACGGTGGAGGCACCGCCGGCGATGTCTACGCCTTCATTGCCGGCCGTCGCCTGCGCCTGCGCATAGGCGGCGTCGAAGCCGCCGGTGACGAAGTGGAAAGTAGTCCCGCCCTCCATCTCGATCGGTTCGCGGGCGTGATGGGTGAGCACGAACACCGGCGCGTGATAGGGCGGCTCTGGCCCCCACCATCCGCACCAGTCCATATCCCATTCGCCGCGGATCGGCCCGAACATGTTGCGGCCCATGACATAGGCGCCGCGTGGTCGCATGAGCCAGCCGGCCGCAATCTCGTCGGCCTCATTGGAGCGCTCGTCGCCGATGTGCCATCCGTGCAGCTCGATTCCACGCTTCCCGAGCGGGTACTCGCGACTCTGCTCCGGCCCGGCAACGAAACCGTCGAGCGAGATCGACATGTGGCAGGTGGTGTCCGACATCTGCGACCCTTTCAAATTCGATTACGACTTGCGAGTCGTAGCCCGCAATCTACTCGCGGAAGGCCACTTACTGAAAGTATTCATCCGTGGCCTGGACAGCGTCACCACCAGCAAGCCACCGCTCGGGCTACCCCACTGACCGTTCCGCTCACGGGCGTTCGATCCGGTCGAAAAGTGGTGTTCGGAGTGCTTTCGCGTGGCACCAAATCGTGTCCGGTTGTCGTTCCCAAGTGACACTGTCTCGACGACTGCGACCTCGGGAATTATGCGGCCATTTAGTTCTGAAGAATTGCCGTCATCTGAATTGAAAAGCCACAATCTCATTTGAGTCTGCGACCCTGACCTAGGGTCAAGGCATGGACGTTGACATCAACTTCTACCTCGATCCGGTCTGCCCCTTCGCTTGGATGACGAGCAAGTGGGTGCGCCAGGTGCAGGAGCAGCGCGATTACACCGTGGACTGGCGGTTCATCTCTTTGCGTTTGATCAATGCCCAGGTCGACTACGACGCGCACTTCCCTCCGGGATATGAAGCTGGCCACACTGCCGGGCTCCGGCTCCTGCGGGGAGCTGCCCGGGCGCGAGCGGACCACGGCCGCGAGGTGATCGCGCCGTTATAGACCGCCTTCGGGGCCCACATCTTCGACACTGCCCCGAACCCGGACGACCAGCGGACCGAGAGTGGGTGCGTAAGTTCCGTGGGACGCATGAGTTCGCGGAGCCGATGCTCGCCGAGGCGGGCCTGCCGCTCGAGCTGGCG
>JAYTTG010000086.1:0-8958 GCA_043745175.1 Microbacteriaceae bacterium | reverse complement strand
GAGCTACCCGGATTCACGATGCTCTGGCGGGTCATGCAATTTCTCGCGACGCTCGGCCCGGTGGGCTCGGCTCTCGTGCGCGGAGTCGGCGCGATTGGCCTGCTGCGCCCGGCGACATTCCCCCTGTTTCGCCACTGGCGCGAGGTGCCCAAGACGCAGGGTCACGCCCTGGCGGTGGAGATTCGACCACGGTCATTCGCCACGGCAGCGAGGGTGACGCGGGGCTACGATGCGGATGCGCGTTGGGCTGCGATTGAATGTCCCGTGCGTGCGACCAAGGGCGATCGAGACGTATTTGTGACCCAAGAGGACCTGGACCATCTCGGACGTGTGCTGCCGTCGAGCGTTTGCACGGTCATCACGGACTGCGGCCACTTCGGAGCGGTAGAACGCCCTCGGTCGGTGCTGCGGGCGCTGGGCTACAGCGAGGCCTGACCACGGCGTGCCAGCCGATCGCCAGGCGGTACCGGTCAGTCCGCCAACTCGAGCCAGGTCAGGCTCGCAAACTCGCCCTGGGTCAGTCCAAGAGACTCGGAAAGCCCGGCGACCGCGGTGCGGAAGGCGTGCGAATCGGTGCCGTCGCGCACGATGACGTCGACACCTGCGGGACTCAGGTGCGACTTGGTGAAACGGATCACCACAATGTTCGAATCCTCCGATGCCCCGATCACCGACCAGCGGCTCGTCATCAGAGAGCGCAGGCGGGTGCCGCGCCAAACGAAGCCATCGGCACGAAAGCGGTTCCTCCCAGCAATGAACCTCTCGACCCCGTCATCCCGCGTGTAGCTGACCACATCGTCAAAGACGAGCGGATCGGTGCTCTTCAGGTCATAGCGCAACCGTGGCCGAAGGCGGTCACCACCCAGCCACATCGGGGAGTTCGTCGCGCCGACGCTCCAGGTTCCCGGAAGGAGCGCGGAGAGGCCCGCGGCATCCGTTACGAGTGGCATGGATTCCAACCTAGTTGCAGCGGCTGGGCGTAGCGTTCAGGAATGCACGCCATTACTGTCCCCAATCCCGGGGGTACCGATTCCCTCGTCTTCGCCGAACTCCCCGACCCGACCGCAGGTCACGGTGAGGTGCTCATCGAGGTCGCGGCAGCGGGGGTCAACCGAGCCGACATCGGGCAGCGGGAGGGACACTATCCCTCGCCCGCCGGAGCCTCCCCGCTGATGGGAATGGAGGTTTCGGGTACCATTTCCTCGCTCGGCTCCGGAGTGAGCGGCTGGGCGGTGGGCGACCGCGTCTGTGCCCTGCTTCCGGGTGGCGGCTATGCCTCGCTCGCCCTCGCGGCCGAGGGCCAGCTGTTGCCGGTGCCCGACTCCCTCGACCTTGTGGAAGCCGCCGGCCTTCCCGAGGCGATCGCGACGGTGTGGTCAAACGTCTTCCTCACCGCGGCGATCCGCGCGGGCGAGACGCTGCTCGTTCACGGTGGATCGAGCGGGATCGGCACTATCGCCATCCAGCTGGCCCGGGCATTCGGCAGCCTCGTCGCTGTGACGGCGGGGTCGCCGGCAAAGCTTGCAGCCTGCGAACGACTGGGGGCTGCGATTCTCATCGACTATCGCACTGAGGACTTCGGCGAGCGGGTCGCGGAAGCGACCGACGGCCGCGGTGTCGATGTGATCCTCGATTCGATCGGCGGAAGTTACCTCGAACAGAACCTCGCCTCACTCGCGCCGCGCGGACGCCTCGTCAACATCGCGAATCTCAGCGGTGAGCCCGGCACGCTCGACTTCGGACTGATGATGCGCCGGTGGCTGTCGATCCACGGGTCGACCCTTCGCGCGCGATCCGTTGCGGAGAAGGACGAGATCCTCGCGAGCGTGCGCGAAAACGTGTGGCCACTCGTTACCACCGGTCAGGTGTTTCCGGTGATCGACAGCCGATTTAGCCTCGCTGATGCAGCCAGTGCGCACCAGCGCCTTGAGTCGTCCAAGCACATCGGCAAACTGCTGCTTCTGCCCTAGCTCAGCCCCGCACGAGAAGCGACTGCAGCGCATCGGCGAGGGCGGTGGCCCCGGCCTCCGCGTCATCCTGCTCCACGTACTCCTCCGGCGAGTGCGAGACACCCGTTGGATTGCGCACGAAGAGCATGGCCGTCTCGACCCGGGAGCTCAAAACACCCGCATCGTGGCCGGCCCCGGTGTCGAGAAGAGGGGATCCCGGCAGGATGCCGGTAAGCCGGTCGCGCAGTCCGGTCGGGAAATGCACAGTCCCACTCACCGACTCCTCGAGGATCCGCACGTCGCAGCCTTCTTCGGCGACGATACGGTCGGCGTCCGCGGTGATACGGCGCACAACAGCGGCGGTGGTCGCGTCATCCGGATGCCGCAGGTCCAGCCAGAGGTCGACACTCGAGGCGATCACATTGGTACCGCCGGGCACCGGCGTGAGGCGGCCGACCGTTGCACGGGACGGCGGGTGGGCGAGAGCAGCTTCGCGCACCGCCACGACGATGCGGGCCGCGGCGACCATCGGGTCGCGACGGTCGGTCATCAGTGTGGTTCCCGCATGGTTGCCCTGGCCGGTAACGATGATGCGCCAGCGGCCATGGCCGAGGATAGACCGGGCGATGCCCACCGGCTGCGCGAGGTCAACGAGGCCACGACCCTGCTCGACGTGCAGTTCGAGGAAGGTGGCGATCGAGACGAGAGTACCGTCGTCCTGCCCGATGAATCGAGGGTCGAGGCCGCTCGCCGCTGCGACTTCGGCGAAGCTCGCACCATCTTCGTCAACTAGCCCGCGGGCCCGATCCGGATCGATGGCGCCGGCGAGCAGCCGTGATCCCAGGCAGGCGACGCCGAAGCGTGATCCCTCCTCCTCGGGAAAGACGGCGATCGCGAGCGGCCTCTCGGGAGTGATGCCGCGAGCCCTCAAGTGATCCACCGCCACGAGCGCCGAGGAGACACCGAGGGGGCCATCGAACGCACCCCCTCCCGGCACCGAGTCGAGATGGCTCCCGGTGACCACGACATCCCCCGTCGAGGTGTCGCCCAGTGTCGCCCAGACGATGCCGTTCAGATCGGTGTGCACGTCGAGATCGCGCCGCTCGGCGTGCGCGATGAACCAGACCCTGAGATCTCGCTCGGCCGTCGAGAAAACCGGGCGGGAGTACCCTCCACGCTGGCGGTCCCGGCCCACGTCCGCGATCTCGGCGAGGAGTCCGGAGACCGTATCTGTCGAACGAGGCTCTGGCATGGTCCCCACGATAGTGCGAGACCTCCACGGCTCACGGAAGTAACATGAGCGAATGCCTCGAACCGTTCTTGCGCTGGCACTCTCGAGCCACCCGGGGCCGAGTGTCGCGGTGAGTGCGGTCGCAGTCGTGCTCGGGATCGCAGTTAGGCTGGATCCGCTGCACGTCGCGATCCTTGGCATCGCAATCCTGCTCGGTCAGCTCTCGGTGGGGCTCTCCAACGACTGGATCGACGCCGAGCGGGATCGCGCCGTCGGGCGCACCGATAAGCCGGTGGCGGCGGGGCGCGTGAGTGTCGGCACGGTGCGGGCGGCTTCATTCGTCACGGCGGTAGCGGCGATCCTCCTCACGTTGCCGCTCGGGTGGCTTGCCACGCTCGCCCACACGGTCTTCATCCTCTCGGCCTGGAGTTACAACCTCGGCTTCAAGAACACCCCGGTGTCGGTGCTTCCCTACATTGTGAGCTTCGGGCTGCTGCCGATGATCGCGACACTCGCCCGGCCGGTGCCCGCGGCTGCCGCCGCGTGGGCGCTTGCGCTCGGCGCCCTGCTCGGCGTCGCTGCACACTTCGCCAACGTGTTGCCCGACCTCGACGACGATGCTCGCACCGGCATTGCCGGGCTGCCGCATCGGATCGGGCGCACAGGATCCGGAGTCGTGATCTGGGCATCGCTCGCCGCCGGAGCTGCGGCGGCGTTCTTCGGTCCGGCAGGCGACAAGACCGCACTCCAGTGGATCGGGCTCGCGCTGATGCTGCTGCTCGCGGTGGCCATCGCCGTCGTGCTTCGACGCTCGCCGACCCGCCTGCTGTTTCAGTTGATTATCGCCGCCGCGCTCGTGAACGTCGTGCTGCTGTCGTTCAGCGGGCCACGCCTTCTCGCCTGACGCAACGCCTTCCGCGCCTCGCACCGGTGCCTTCTCGACGAAGTTGCGGATGCCGATCCACGATGTCGTCCCGCCGAGCATGAGCAGGATCGCAGTGACGACCACCCCCCGCTGGAATCCCCCGACGCCGAGTTGCGGCCCGACTATGAGCCCGATGAAGGCGATCGCGATGAGCCCGGCGACCCGTGACACCGCATTGTTGATCGCGGAGCCGATGCCAGCCTGGCGTTCGTCGATCGCCCCCAGGATGGCGCTGGTGAGAGGAGCGACGGTGATCGTCATCCCGATCCCAAAGAGGATGACGCCAGGCAGGATCTGCGTCCAGTAGTCGGGATGAGCCCCGGCAAACACGAAGAGGAAGAAGCCGACCGCGGTAATCAGCGGCCCGGCCGTCATGAACAGGCGCGGGCCGCGTTTGCCCGCCAGGGAACCGATTCGGCTAGAAAACAGGATGCTGATGATCGTGACCGGTAGCGTCGCCAGCCCGGCGAGAGTCGCCGGGTAGCCCGCCACCTGCTGCAAATACACCGCGAGGAGGAAGCCGCCGAGCGAGAGTGCGGCATAGACGAACGTGGTGGTGAGGTCGCCCCAGGCGAAGTTTCGCACAGTGAAGAGCGCGAGCGGCATCATCGGCTGCTTTGTCGTGCGCTCGCGCCAGAGGAAGGCGGCGAAGGAGAGGATGCCGAAGCCCAACGGGAGAAAAATGACCGGACTCCCCCAGCCGTAGTGACCCTGCTCGATGAGGGCAAAGACCGGCAGGCCGAGCCCCAGCACTCCGAGCACAGCGCCGGGGTAGTCGATAGCGACGCCTGTCTCACGCTCGTCTTTCTGCTTCAGCATGGCCAGGAGAATGAGCGTGACGGCGATCGGCAGCATATTGATCGCGAAAACGAGGCGCCAGCTGGCGAGATCGACGAAGAGGCCGCCGAGAAGCGGCCCGAGAATAAAGGCCGCGCTGGTAAATCCGGTCCACTGTCCGATGGCCTTCGCCTGAGCCGGCCCACGGAAATTGGAAAGGATGATCGCGAGCGAGCTCGGCACGAGCAGTGCTCCAGCCACTCCCTGCACTCCCCGCGCGATGATCAGGAATTCCGCGGTCGGGGCCACCGCACAGAGTAGCGAGGCCGCGCCGAAGCCGATGAGCCCGGTGCGAAGGATGACGATGCGCCCGTAGACATCTGAGAGTGATCCCGCGACGAGAATGAGCGATCCGAGGGTGATCAGGTAGGCGTCGACCACCCATTGCTGTGTGCTGATGCCGCCGCCGACATCTCGGATGATGGCGGGAAGCGCCACGTTGATGACCGAACCGTCGAGGAACGCGACGAACGAGGCGAGCACGGCAATGGCCAACACGAGTTTCTGGCGCTTCTCCACTGGTGCCATTCTTCTACCTGCCCAACGCGATGGCACGCTCGACCTCTGCAAAAAGGGCCGGGGATGCGAGCGGACGGAAATGCCCAACCATCGAGAGGCATACGTTCGTCGCCCCTTCGAGCTCGCTGCCGCCGGGAATGAGCGGATCGAGACGGCTGTAGATGGAGGTGATGCGCACGTTCGCCGCGCGGTTGGCCGCGAGCGTCATCACCGTCTCGTCTCGCGGAGAGAACGCGCGGAGAGAACGCACCGGCGCCCAGTCGGCGAGTGCGGAGCCGCCAAAGGGAGAGTTGACGGCGACAAGCCTGTCGATTCTGCCCGCGCGGTCATCCATCACCATCATGTGCTTGGCGATGAGACCGCCCTTGCTGTGCGCGACGATGGCCACTCCGGTGAGATTTTTTTGGTCGAGGTAGCGCTGGGCGAGCTCGGCGGAGGCGACGATCGACAGTCGGTTGTAGCCCAGTTCGCGCACCGTGTGAATCGGATGGCCGAGGGCGTTGAGCCGATCCGCCACCGGCCGGAGGAACTGCCAGGTTTCATACACGCCCGGGAGTAGCAACACGGGTGCGAGCTCTCCCCGGTAATAGCTCGCGCTCGGCGCGCGCCTCACCAGGTTCTTCGCCTGCGCTCGTATCTGGTAAAGCCGGTCTGCGATGGCGGCTCCGGCATCCCGTGCCGTGATCATTGGCGACCAGTCATGCGGGTTCGTTGACGATGACTGGCGCTAAACGCAACTGCGCGAAGAAACAAAGGATGCCGCACCGCGCGAGGTAGCCAGTCGCGAGGTAGTCAGTCGCGAGGCTGAGATGGGAGCGCATCGACTCCATCGAGATGCCCCTCACCAGCGCCGTCGCCACCATGCTCTCGACCCGGTTGGGCGAGTTCACGGTCGGCGCGATGACCACGCGCCGGTCGCTGATCTCAGGCGAGTCGGACGCGCGCTGCGTTACGACCGGGGTGCCAATCGAGTGCCGCGCAAGCACGGGGTTCCCGACACCGGCCCTCTGCAGGAAGGCGCAGAGCACATCCGCGTTCAACGGGATCGAGACATCCCGTTTCGGGCCGGGCGTCGCTCCCAAGCCCGGGAGATCGACGCGAACTACCTCGCCGCTCTTCGCCGGCTGCGCGGCGAGGGGATGCACGTAGCGGGAGGACGCCGTGATGCCCTGCACGAGAACGGAGGTGCGGGGGTTGACCGAGACTGCCGAGTCAGGAAGGCGTGTGATGACCACACCGAAATCGTCGGTGAGCAGCTGGCTGTAGTGGCGGCTGACCCCGCCCCGGTGCCGCATCCGTTCGCCAACGCGGAGGTCATTCGTGGTCACGGGGTCGACTCTACGCGGGCCGGGTCACCCGCAACTGTGTCGTGCGCGAATCGGGCCGCACGATGAAAAGCCCTGCCATAGCGAGTCCGATGGCCCACGTGGCGAATCTCCGCATGACCCGCAACTTTTCGAGAAAATAGATCGGAGAACAGCCCGGTGCATCCGGCTTGGCGCACGCGTACCGGTAGTTGGGGAATCCTCCACCCGGAGAAAGTAGGCTCGTGGCATCCCAATCAGTGAAGGTAGGCACCATGGGTCCGGCGACCATCAGCCAGCAGGCAGATGACTTCACGGTCGACTTCAACCGCCGCATCGGTGGACGATTGACCGCGGTGTTCGCCACCGAGCAGGCCCGGCTGCGCTCCGAGGGGATACCGGTCGTCTCGGTCGTTCTCGGAGCCAACCTCCCCAATGCTCCACTGCGCGATGCGCAAGGATCTCCGGCCTGGCTTTACGACGCCCTCGGCAACGACGCCGCGGTTATCGTGTTCTACCGGGGCGCCTGGTGCCCGTACTGCAACCTCACCCTCGCGCACTACCAGAGGGAGCTGCTGCCCCGCCTGCTCGACCGCGGCCTCGGCCTGGTCGCAATCAGCCCCCAGACCTCGACCTCATCGAACCTGTCGATCGCCGAGGGCGCCCTCGAATTCACGGTGCTCTCCGATCCGGCGAACTTCTTGGCAACCGCCCTCGGAATTCTCACCGAACCAAGCCCGGAGGTGCGCATCGCCCATACCGAGCTGGGATTCGACGTGGCCGACAGCAATGTGGATGCCACCGGCGGCATCCCTTTTCCCACCGTTCTACTGGTCGACTCCAGCCGAATCGTGAGGTTTGCCGACGTGCAGGTGGACTATACGAGGCGCACCGAGGTGCCAGACATCCTCGCGGCGGTCGACGCACTCGAACAGCGCAGAAGCTGAGCGAAAAAGGAGGTGGTTAGCGCAAAAGTCGGCGCAGGGAGTCGATCGCACCAGCGGTGAGTCCACTCTCCCGCAGGTAGGCCTCCACATCGAGAGACTCGAGCCAGGCGAGCAGGGCAGGCCGTCGGATGGCGATGCGCTCCTCCATCACCTCCGGCGTGACTCTCGCCACGCTCAGCAGCATCGCCATCACCATGCCGGTGCGGTCTCGGCCGGCGGCGCAATGTACGAGAACGGCACCCTCTGCATCCGCAATCTCGCGAAACACCCCGGCAAACTTCTCGGGATACAGCCCGATATTGTGGGCATAGGAAAGCGGGTCATCGAGCCACGGGCCGCAGATTTCGATGAACTGTGGGTCGTCCGGATCTTCCGTAGGGCAGGAAACGAATCGGATGCCCGCTTTCGCGTCGGCATCGACGGTCGGTTTCTCGGACTCACGAGCAGATTCGCCCGGATTCCGCAGGTCGATCACTGTCCTGACGCCCGTGGCCCGCGCCGCACGCCAGCCGCCGGTCGTGATGTAGTCCGGGACGCCCGAGCGGAACACGCGACCCGTCCGGGTGACTCCCCCGTCGCGTAGGTCAAGGCCCCCGACATCCGCAAGATTGAAGGAGCCCTGCCAAGTCGGTTGGTCGTGGCCGATGAAGGTCGTCACGGGTGTCGATCCTAACGAAGCGGCTTCGAGGTCCGCCCGAGGGCTTCGGTCGCACGACTCCGTCCTCCACCCTCCATTTATGCGACCACCGCCATGTTCACACACGAAGGTGATGAGAAAAACGGAAGGTGGTGGGGGGCGGGGGGACCGCAGTGGGGCGCTACAGCATCCCGATCGCAGTGACCCGCACGACGGCCACCCCGGCAGCGTTGGATTCGGCAAGGTCCACGGTGGCAGAGATGCCCCAGTCGTGGTCCCCTGCCGGATCCTCGAAGATCTGCCGCACAGTCCAGCCCGTGGTGGCCTCGTCCACCATGAGCATCGCCGAGCTGCGGGCGTCCCCGCCGGTTCCGAGGTCGCTGTGGGCGTCGAAGTAGGCGTCCATCGCGTCTGCCCAGGCATCGGCGTCGAAGCCCGCCGCCGCATCCAGTTCTCCGAGCTGCTCGTAGTCCTCACGGGCGGCGAGCTGCACCCGTCGGAACAGCTCGTTGCGCACCAGGATGCGGAACGCACGGATGTTGGTCGTCACCCCCTTCGGTGCCGGCGGCAACACCGGCGCGGATGCCTCGATCGCCACGCCGTCGATAG
>JAYTTG010000085.1:0-8959 GCA_043745175.1 Microbacteriaceae bacterium | reverse complement strand
CCGATCCTCGTGATCTGGATCGCCGCAATGGCCGTGTTGGTGTTCCAACATGACCTGGGAATGGCGCTGCTCTTCTTCGGCCTCTTTCTTGTGATGATCTATGTCGCGACGGGGCGCCTGAGCTGGGTCATCCTCGGTCTCGCACTTTTCGTTGGTGGTGTGCTCATCGCCAGCCGCGTGCTCGGCTATGTGCAGGGACGCTTCAACTCCTGGCTGGATGCCTTCAATCCGAAGGTTTATGACGCGGTCGGTGGCAGCTACCAGATCGTGCAGGGCATCTTCGGATTCGCCCATGGCGGCCTGATCGGCACCGGGTGGGGCCGGGGCAGCCCGGGCATCGTGCCACTCGCCGAGAGCGACTACATCATCGCGAGCCTCGGTGAGGAACTCGGCTTGGCCGGCCTCTTCGCCATCCTCGCCCTCTACCTGCTGTTCGTGTCGCGGGGGTTCCGAATCGGATTCGTCGGCCAGGACGATTTCGGCCGGCTGCTCGGGGTCGGACTTTCGTTCGTGATCGCTCTGCAGGTCTTCATCGTGCTCGGCGGCGTGACCAGGGTGATCCCGCTCACCGGTCTCACCACGCCGTTTCTCGCCGCCGGAGGTTCGTCTCTCGTTGCCAACTGGATCATTGTGGCCCTGCTGCTGAGACTGTCTGACAGCGTGCGTGCCCAGCCGCAATTGGTGGTGGAGTGATGGATCGACAGCTCAAGCGCGTGACCATCGCCGTGATGCTCATGTTCCTCGCTTTGTTCACCTCCACCACGGTCATCACTGTGTTTCAGGTGGACTCGCTCAACGCCGACAGCCGGAACGTGCGCACACTGTACGACAGTTACTCGGCCGAGCGCGGACCGATCCTCGTCAACGGCCAGGCCATCGCCGAATCCAAGCCCTCCGCCGATAAATACAAGTTCCAGCGGGTGTACGCCAACCCACAGCTCTACTCCTCTGTCACCGGCTACTTCACCCTCAACCAGGGCAACACCGGAGTCGAGGGCGCGCTCAACAGCTATCTCAGCGGTACCGCGAACGACCAGTTCCTCACGAAGGTCAATTCAATCCTCACCGGCCAGAAACCCAAGGGTGGATCGGTCTCGCTCACCATCGACCCGAAGGTGCAGCAGGCGGCGTGGGATGCCCTCGGTAACAATTCCGGTGCCGTGGTCGCCCTCAATCCGCGCACCGGGGCGATCCTGGCCATGGTGTCGAAGGCCGCCTACGACCCCAATCTGTTGGCCTCCCACAACTCAAACGATGTGATCAGTGCGTACCAGAAACTGCTGGCCGATCCCACGAAGCCGCTCATCAATCGTGCCATCGCCGGCGACCTCTACTATCCCGGGTCGGTATTCAAGCTCGTCACGACCTCCGCCGCCATCGACAGCGGAAAGTTCACGCCACAGGACACCTTTCCCAACCCGAGCACCCTCACCCTCACTGGCACCTCAACCCCTATCAACAACGCGGAGGGTGGCAGTTGCGGTGGCCAGGCCACTGTTTCAATTGCGGATGCCCTGAGGCTCAGCTGCAATATCCCGATGGCCCAGCTCGGTGCCGCTCTCGGCGGCGAAGAGCTCAAAAAGTACGCCTCTGCTTACGGTTACGGCCAGAAGCTCTCGATTCCGATGAGGGTCTCACCGAGCATCTACAACGTCGGAGATACCGCCCAGGTGCAGCTCTCCGCCTTCGGACAGTTCGAAGATCGCGTCACCCCGCTGCAGGTGGCGATGACCTCGGCAGCCATTGCCAACGGAGGTTCGCTCATGCAACCGACTCTCATCAAAGAGATCGCCGCGCCGGACCTCACGGTGATTCAGCCCTTCCAGCAGAAGGTGTTCAGCCAGCCGATCACACCCGCCACCAGCGCCACCCTGACGCAACTCATGATCAACAACGTCAACAGCGGGGCTGCCAGTAATGCAAGAATTAGTGGTGTCGATGTGGCAGGTAAGACGGGTACCGCGCAGAACGGCGACGGCAGGCCGTACACCCTGTGGTTCACCGGGTTCGCCCCCGCAAACGACCCGCAAGTTGCCGTAGCGGTGGTTGTCGAGAACGGAACAAGCTTCGGCAATGTGGTCGCGGCCCCAATCGCGAAAAAGGTAATAGAGGCGGTGCTTGGCAAATGAGACCCACGAGTGGCCTCACTTTCGGGGGACGTTACCAGCTCTCCAGCCGGGTCGCCATCGGCGGCATGGGTGAGGTCTGGCAGGCGACCGACCTGGTGATCGGGCGCACCGTCGCCATCAAGATCCTCAAGGACGAGTACCTCGGTGACCCCGGCTTCCTCGAGCGGTTCCGCGCCGAGGCGCGCCATGCCGCGTTGGTCAACCACGAGGGCATCGCCAACGTCTTCGACTACGGCGAAGAAGAGGGCAGCGCCTACCTCGTAATGGAGTTGGTACCGGGAGAAGCCCTGTCCACCATCCTCGAGCGCGAACGCGTGCTGTCCACCGACCGGGTGCTCGACATTGTGGCCCAGACGGCATCCGCGCTGCACGCCGCACATTCGGCCGGCCTCGTGCACCGTGACATCAAGCCGGGCAACCTGCTGATCACTCCGGATGGCCGTGTCAAGATCACTGACTTCGGCATCGCCCGCATCGCCGACCAGGTGCCGCTCACTGCCACCGGCCAGGTGATGGGCACCGTGCAATATCTCTCGCCAGAGCAGGCCAGTGGACACCCCGCCTCGCCCACCACTGACATCTACTCGCTCGGCATCGTTGCGTACGAAGCCCTCGCCGGCAAACGCCCGTTCACGGGCGAGTCGCAGGTCGCGATCGCCATGGCCCAGATCAACGAGGCTCCGCCCGAGCTGCCGATCACTGTGTCAGAGCCCGTGCGCAACCTCGTCTACGCCTGTATCGCCAAGAACCCGGCCGACCGGCCCGCTTCGGCCGCGCACCTCGCACGAGCCGCCCAGGCGCTCCGCCGCGGGGATGTCGCGGGCGCAGCATCGGCGGTGCCCGGCGTGCTCGGTGCTGGCACTCTCCCCGCCCTGCTGCGGGAGAACCCGGCGACCCAGGCCACCCGCCTGCTCACCACGGCCAACGCGGTCGAGTCGGGACCCCCGACGACTCCGGTGCCCACCAAAACCCGCAGCCCCTGGACCTGGCCGCTGGTCGCACTCGTCGCAATCCTCGTGGTGGTGCTTGTGGGCACCCTGATCACCCTCGTGGCGAATCCATCACCCGCGCCGACCACATCACCCACCACCCCGTCACAGACGCCGACCCCCACTCCCACCATCCCGTCTCCGACCCCCACGAGCAACATCGTCAACATCGGCCCGACCATGTTCATCGGTGAGAAGTTGGCCGAGGTGCAAGCGCAGCTCGACAAGCTCGAACTCGGTGCCAACATGGTGCCGGATGCGACCCCGGCGCCAGATGCCTCCAAGGTGGGAACCGCCTACTTCGTGAACCCCACCGGCAATGTGCGAAAGAACGACACCATTACCGTCCGGTTCTATGGGGACGTGCCCGCGACGGCAAGCCAACCCGCTGCCCTCAAAGCGCCCACCCCGACCGTTACCAATGTCGTCACCGTCACCATTCCGCCCTATAGCGGCTGCCCCGCGGGTTCGACTCTGCAAAATTTCACTTTCATCGCGAGCGCTCCCTCGGCCTTTGCTCCGGCTAACCCGGTGCTGCCGACGACCACCAGTCTCACCTGGACCCTCGCCCCAAACACCGGGAGCAGCACCCAGCCCACCCAGAACACCATGAGTTACGTTGCCCAGTGCTCCGGCGGGCCGTCCCCCTCATCCTCGACACTCACCCTTCCCTCATTTGCACCGTAGCTAGCCAGCCGGCCTCTAGACCCCGACGCATTACACTGACAGGGTCCTGCCCCGCATCACCCAGGAGATAATTCGTGACTGAAGGCACTCGGCTGCTCGCCGGCCGCTACGAAGTCGGCGCGCTCATTGGCCGTGGCGGAATGTCGGATGTTCACGTCGGCAACGACATCAGGCTCGGTCGGCGTGTGGCGATCAAGCTGCTCAAGCCGGCACTTGCGACGGATCCGCGATTCCGGGTGCTGTTCCGCGAAGAGGCGCAGAAGGCCGCCCGTATGGCACACCCCACCATCGTGCGGGTGTTCGATGCGGGTGAGGAGACCGTACGCGAGCCGAACGGGCTCGAATCCCAGGTGCCGTACATCGTCATGGAATTCGTCGATGGCCGGTTGCTGAAAGACATCGTCGCCGATGGCCCCCTTGAGCCGAAGGAGGCGGTGCGTATCGTCTCCGGGATTCTCACCGCGCTCGAGTACAGCCATCGAGCTCTTCTCGTGCATCGCGACATCAAGCCCGGCAACGTGATGATCACGCAGAACGGCCAGGTCAAGGTGATGGACTTCGGGATCGCCCGCGCGGTCTCCGACAACTCTGCAACCGTCGCCGACACCAGCGCGGTTCTCGGCACCGCTCAATACTTCTCTCCCGAACAGGCACGAGGCGAGACGGTGGATGCCCGCACCGACCTCTACTCCACCGGTGTCGTGCTCTTCGAGCTCCTCACCGGTCGACCCCCATTCCGCGGCGACCGTGCGGCCGCTGTCGCCTACCAGCACATCAGCGAGCCTGCCGTCGCTCCGAGCACTATCAACCCTCGGGTGTCTCCCTCGCTCGACTCCGTCGTGCTTCACGCTCTCGCGAAAGACAAGTTTCAGCGCTTCCAGACCGCGGCCGAATTCCGCCAGGATCTCGAGGATGCGAGCGCCGGCGGCATTCCCCCTCGTACCCGCCCGGTCAGCGACTTCAACTCAACGCTCTTCGGTGTCAATCCGTCCGCTGCTGCCGGATCCGAGGCCGCCCTTCGACAACTCGCCGCGCCCAATGATGAGCGCGGTGCTCGTACCCAGACCCGGCCGCCGGTCGCCTGGATCTGGGTGGGAATCACGGCTCTCGCCGTAATTCTCATCGCGGTGGTGTTCTGGGTCGTGAATTTGCCCCCCGCCACGATCGGCAACAATCTCTCGGTGAAGGTACCGTCCGTCACCGGGCAGCTCTACAACGAGGGGGCGGCCAAGTTCAAGGATCTCGGACTCAAGACGACGAAACTCGAGCAGTCGAGCTCAAGCGTGGAGAACGGACACATCATCGGCACCGATCCGGGCGCAGGACAGAAGGTACCGAAAGCCAGCACCGTGCTGATCACCGTTTCATCGGGCAAAACGCCCACCTCCGTCCCGAGCCTGAGCAATCTCACGGTCGAAGCTGCAAAAGCCGCGCTCGAAGCCCGGAAGCTCGCTATGGGCACTAACACTCCAGAGAATTCGGCAACCATCGCCGCCGGCACGGTGATTCGCAGCGACCCGACTGCGAGCACCGCCGCCCGTGAAAGCGACGTCGTGAACCTCTTCATTTCCACCGGGCTAGTCACCATCCCACCTGTTGTCGGTCTCGACATCGGTGACGCGAACACCCAGTTGGGTGCGCTGCAGCTCACGATCAACCCGGTGGCCGACAACACGTGCAACGGTAGCAAGGTGAAGGCGCAATCCCTCACCGGAGACCAGCCACAGCGCTCCACAATCACGCTCACCTACTGCAGCGGCTGATCGCCCGATCCTGTCGTACAGCCCGCCGTTCCGTGACGGCGTGCGCTTCTAACCGAGGTCGACCAGGGGGGTGAGTCCCCTAGCGGTCTCGCGGGCCGTTCCAAGCCCGGCGATGGTCAGCCAATTCGCGATCATGCTGTAGCCGCCCTCTGTAAGCACCGACTCCGGGTGGAACTGCACCCCAAAGATCGGCGCGAATTCGTGACGGGCACCCATGATCACTCCGCCCTCGGTGCGCGAGGTGACTACCAACTCATCGGGCACGGTCGAGTCGACCACCGCGAGCGAGTGGTACCGCGTCGCTCGGAACGGTTGGGGCACACCCAGGTAGAAGTCACTGTCGTCGTGGGTAATGAGCGAAGTCTTGCCGTGCATGAGCTCTTCGGCGTGCGTGACCGTGGCTCCGAGGGCTTCCGCAATCGCCTGGTGGCCGAGGCACACGCCGAGCAGCGGCAAGCCCGACTCGAGGGCCGCCGTGACGATCGGGATCGATACCCCCGCACCCGCGGGAGTGCCGGGGCCGGGCGAGAGCAACACGCCGTCATAGTCAGCGATACGCGTCGCAGCGTCGCGCACAGCGAAGGCGTCATTTCGTACGACATCCGTTGTCGCTCCGAGCTGCAGCAGGTAGCCGTTCAGTGTGTACACGAAGCTGTCGTAGTTGTCGATCACCAGAATGTGTGTCATGTTCCCACCGTCACGTCGTTCACATTCACGAAGGTGTTGAGCCACGGGAACACGAACAGGGCTAGGGCGGCGAGAACCGCCGCGAAAAAGAGGAGTAAGAGGATGATGCGCAGCCACAGTGGTCCGGGCATCAGGCGCCAGAGTGCTCCGTACATCGCCGCCCTACCTCGTCGCCAAGACGGCCGCCGCGATGGCCGCGGGGGCTCCAGCAGAGATCGGCTGCCAGGATTCGAGGGCAGCGTAGGCGATAATGCGCTCGGATGCGGAGAACATTGGGTTGCAGCTCGTCATTGTGAGGATGCGATCGGTCGGCGCGACCCCCGCGAACTGCGGCACCGGGTCGAGCACCCCGACGCCACTGGGACGCACATACTCGAGCCCGCGGAAGCCATAGGTGTAATAGCCATCCGGCGTCTGCACGTAGATTCTGTCGCCGACCTGCAGGCTTGCGAGTGGCTTGAACGGGGCACCATGGGTGGTGCGGTGCGCCGCCACGGCGAAGTTGCCAATCTGGCCGGGCATCTGGGTTCCCGGATAGTGCCCGATGCCGTTCTTGTCCAGCACCTTCGCGGTCTCCACTCCTTCGGAAATGGATCGCGCGTAGTCCGATCCAAAGCGCGGCACATACATCACAGCGAACTTCACGGCACCGTCGGGAGCGACGGCCACCACTGGATCGTCGAAGGTGGCGCCGGGTGTTGTGTGTTCATGGGTTGGTGCCGCGGTACTCCAACCCTCACCGAGCGCGGAGGCGGCCTTGTTTTGGTCGGCGCCGACGATGAGGTCATTGAGCCACAATTGCCAGCCGAGAAAGAGGAACACTAGAACGCTCGCGGTGATGAAGAGTTCGCCGACGATTCCGACCACGCTCACGCGTTTCCGGAGCTTCACCGCACCCTCGTACGCGTGACCCCACCGGTCATTATCCATGCTGGCAATTCTAAGTGTTCGGTCCGAATACGAGGTCTGCGAGACTCCACTCTGCGCCCCGGCACTTTTAGGCCGGGAGCCCTTTCAGGCTAGAATTCCGAAATGGCAAGATCCACTCCGCGCACTAAAGCCGTTCCTCCCGAAAACACTCGCTCGGGTGACGATGCTCCGAACCCGGTCTGGTTCAAGCCAATCATGTTCGGTCTCATGCTTCTCGGCCTCGCTTGGATCATTGTCTTCTACGTGAGCCAGGGCACACTTCCTGTGCCGCAGTTCGGTCAGGGGAATATCTTGGTCGGCTTCGGAATCCTGTTCGTGGGTTTCCTCATGACCACACGCTGGCGCTGAGTTCACACGCGGTGCCTCAATTGGGGGGCAATTACACCTCTGTAATTATCCCCACTGTGGAGAAGCCTGTGGATAACTCCCGAGTCACGCTCCGATGAGCTGCACCCCGGCGAAGCTGGCAATCAGCAAGAGCAGGAAGACGCCGGCGAGCAACAGGAGTTGGATTCCGCGCTTCTGACCGTCCCGGGTGCGCACGAGAACGAATGCCACTAGTGCCCCGATGAGCAGTCCGCCCACGTGCGCCTGCCAGGCGATACCAGGCACGATGAAGCCGATCACCAGGTTGATTACGATCACGATGATGAGCTGGCGGCTGTTTCCCCCCAGGTGCCTGGCAATTACGAAGTAGGCACCGAACAGCCCGAAGATTGCTCCGGATGCTCCGATTACCGGGGAGCCCGGGCTGCTCAGCAACACCGCCACCGAGCCGCCGAGGCCGCTCAGAAGGAACAACGCGATGAAACGCCAGCGGCCTACCAGCCGCTCAAGCTCCGGCCCCAACACGAAGAGCGAGTACATGTTGAAGAGAATGTGCAGGACCGACCCGTGCACGAAGAGTGATGTCAACATCCGCCACGGCTGGATCGAGGTGTACGGCGGATAGTACAGGAGCGCGCTCACGATCGGGCTGCCCGATCCCACGAGTTGACCGGTGACCGCCTCGGCTGCGAACACGATCACACACAGGGCCATGATGGCATAGGTCACGATGGGGGTGCCGGGCTGCGCGAGTCGGCGCACCGATGTCACCAAAGCGGGCTTGGTGCGTGGAGCGCTCTGGCGAGATTCCCGCATGCACTCCGGGCAATGCACCCCGACGGCCGCCGGCGTCTGGCATTCGGCGCAAATTGTTCGCCCACATCGCTGACAGAGCACAAAACTCTGGCGATTCGGATGCCGATAACAAAAATTGTCGGTGTTCGCCGACGTCTCGCTCACTGCTCACTCTCGGGGGGGCGACCGGATCGGTGCATCAGACTTCGTCGACCGAAACCGAGTTGATCACAATGGGTTCGAGCGGGCGATCGCTGCGGTCCTTCTTAACCGCCTCGATCTTCTTCACCACGTCGCGAGACGCCTCGTCAGCGACCTCGCCGAAGATAGTGTGCTTCCCTTGAAGCCACGTGGTCGGCACAGTGGTGATGAAGAATTGCGAGCCATTAGTGCCCTTGCCGCCTCGAGTGCCGGCATTGGCCATCGCGAGCAGGTAGGGCTTAGTGAAAGTGAGCTCCGGGTGGATCTCGTCGTCGAAGTTGTAGCCTGGACCGCCGGTGCCCTGGCCGAGAGGGTCACCACCCTGGATCATGAAGTCATCGATGATGCGGTGGAAGACCACCCCGTCGTACAGCTTGTCTTTCGACACCGTACCGGTGCCGGGGTGGGTCCACTCGATGTCGCCAGCAGCGAGACCGACGAAGTTCTTCAC
>JAYTTG010000084.1:0-2437 GCA_043745175.1 Microbacteriaceae bacterium | reverse complement strand
GGTCGAGCAACGCCCCGCCGCCCAGGGCCGGGTCGAACGCACGACTCGCGGCGTCGAAGTCGAAGATCGAACCGTAATCGGCGGCAACGAGACCGATGTCTCCGAGCATGCCGTCGGCGAGAAGCGCCGTAATCACCGTCGTTTGGGGCAGGAAGCGCGCCCACATGGCCTCCATGGCGAAGACGCCAGCGGCCCGCGCGGCATTCGCGATCTCCCGAGCCTCGGACGCGGTGAGGGCGATCGGCTTCTCGATGAGCACGTGCTTGCCAGCGGCGATCGCGAGCAGCGCAAGAACCCGATGCTCACTGTGGGGGGCGGCGACGTAGACGATATCGACGCCGGGATCTGCCACGAGTCGCTCATAGCTGTCGTAGGCACGCTCGATGCCGAAGCGCGCGGCGAAGGCCGTGGCGCGATCGAGGGAACGCGACCCGACCGCGTGCATCCGCTGGTCGGAATTCGCGTGGAGTGTCTGAACGAAATCGGCGGCTATCCGACCGGGCGCGAGCACTCCCCAGCGAAGAGTCGGCCCGCCCCGCAAGCGAGTTTCGGTCGACACGGGAAAGTAATTCATCAGGTGGCCCCCCTGGCCGATCGGCCTAGAGTGACGACGATACTCGCAGCGGTGAGCGTTGGTGCCGCAGGCGCCTTACGCACTCCCGAGACCGTACCTCCCGGAGCACGGCCGGATGCGCGGAGCCGAGCTCATTGAACCAGCACGAGAGCGGTCACCGCGCCAGCGCCTCCGCGATCGAGTCCACGCCGAGCTCGACTTCGGCGAAGCTCGTTGACAGGGGAGACAGCCCGAGTCGGATACCGGTCGGGCGTCGGAAGTCCGGGATCACGCCGGTCTCCCACAGCCCGGGCAGGAGTGACTCGAAGCGCGGATGGTCGAGGGTGATGTGACTGCCGCGGCGGTCGGCATCCCGCGGCGACGAGAGAGAAGCGTGCGGCAGCCTGTCGTCAGCGAGCGCGATCGCATACTCGGTGAGCGCGACCGACTTGGCCCGGATGGCCGGAAGCCCCACCTCATCGATCAGGGCGATCGCGGGCTGAAGGGCCAGCATGCCGAGAATGGGCGGCGTGCCGCTGAGGAAGCCGCGGATGCCCTCGGCCGGCTCGTAGCCCTGCCCCATCTCGAAGGGTGCGCGCGATCCGAGCCAGCCCTGGATCGGTTGCCGCAGGGTCGACTGCAGATCACGGCGCACATAGGCGAAGGCGGGCGCGCCAGGCCCACCGTTCAGATACTTGTAGCTGCAGCCAACCGCAAGATCGACATCCCAGTCGTCCAGCGCGGTCGGCACGACCCCCGCCGAGTGGCAGAGATCCCAGAGTATGAGAGCGCCCACGTCGTGCACGACCTTCGTGATCGCTGGCACATCGGCGAGAAATCCCGAGCGATAGGAGACCGTCGACAGCACCACGAGCGCTGTCTTCGGGCCCACGATCTCCGCGACCTGGCCGGGCGAAACATCTCCCGCGCCGATCCAACGGAGCGTGAGCCCGCACTCCGCCGCGATGCCCTCCAGCACGTAGCGGTCGGTGGGGAAGTTGTCGCGGTCGATTACGAGCTCGTGCCGTTCTCCCGCCGCGCTCACAGCAGCGCGTACCAGCTTGTAGACCAGTACCGTGGTGGAGTCGCCGATGGTGATCTGCCCGGCCGCGGCGCCGAGCGCGACCCGTCCGAGCTCATCACCGATGGTGAGGGGCAGATCCAGCCAGCCGGCATCCCAGCCTCTGATGAGCTGCGACGCCCACTCGTCGGTCGCGAACCGCGCGATACGGTCAGCGGATGCGGTGAGCGGCCGCCCGAGCGAGTTGCCGTCGAGGTAGGCCACCACGCCGGGTGACTCGACAAATCGATCACGGTAGGCGGAGAGAGGATCGTCCGAGTCCAGTGGGTTCACGCACCAAGCCTAGGGTCGCACGCGAATGCAACGCTGTTGTCGGCATCGATCCTCGATGAGAGGAATGCACAGCATTGCTCTCGACAACCGCAGAATCGGGTTGCGGCCGGAGGCTGATCCCGACACCGAGAGCGGACGGCCGCAGGACGAGCAGTGGTCCGATCAGTCGAAGAATCCAATCTCGCAAACAATGGAGTCGAATCATGACATCAAGGAAATTTGCCTGCGGAATTGTCGGCGCGCTTGCTCTCAGCATCGCCCCATCTCGGGCGGAGCGGCCGGCGCCACTGCCGTGAGCGCACCGAACGGAGCTGCTCCGACCGGAGTGGATACCTGGATCGTGCCCCAGACGCAGCAGGGTGGTGACTACTGGACCGCCGAACGAATGCGGGCAGCAACCCCGGCGACGCGCTCGTGGCCGACAAGACCGCCGTCACCGCGCCGCACAGGGAGTGCAGTCCCGACCCCTGACGCCGGGTTCCGCCGTCACGGTTCCGAGCCAGATTGCCACAGTGAAGCCCCCGGCGACT
>JAYTTG010000083.1:0-2439 GCA_043745175.1 Microbacteriaceae bacterium | reverse complement strand
ACCAGTGATGATCGGCGGATTTTCGGCTACATGCCCGAGGAGCGCGGCCTGTATCCCAAGATGAAGGTGGCCGAGCAGATCACCTACTTCGGTCGACTGCACGGCATGACTGTTCGGGATGCCGCAGCGAGCACAACGAGCCTACTCGAGCGCCTCGACCTCGCCGCGCGCTCGAACGACACGGTCGACAGCCTCTCGCTCGGCAACCAGCAACGGGCGCAGATCGCCGCCGCCCTTGTGCACAAGCCCGAGGTGCTTGTGCTCGACGAGCCCTTTTCGGGGCTCGATCCGCTCGGAGTGGATTCCGTGCTCACGGTGTTGCGGGAGGCCGCCTCCGATGGCGCCCCTGTGCTGTTCTCGAGCCATCAGCTCGACCTGGTTGAGCGCCTCTGCGACGACCTGGTGATCATCGCGAACGGCGAGATTCGGGCGAGCGGCTCACGCGAACAGCTGCGACGGGAACACGGTCACGATCGCTATGAACTCGACGTCGACGGGGACCTCGGCTGGCTCCGCGAGGTGCCTGGTGTGACCGTCGTCGAGTTCGACGGCGGCCACGCCCTCTTCGAGACAGCGGATTCCGGAGTCGCCCAGTCGGTACTGAAGCGCGCCGTCGCCGATGGCGCCGTACAGCGCTTCGCCCCGCAACACCCATCCCTCGCCCAGATCTTCCGGGAGGTCATCCAGTGAGCACCGTCGCCCCCACTTTCCTGCAGAGCACTCTTCTTGTCTCGAATCGCGAGATAATAATGCGGCTGCGCAGCAAGGCCTTTCTGATCTCCAGTGGCATCCTGCTCCTGGCGGTGCTCGCCTCGATTGTTATCGGCAGCGTCGTGAGCGCCAACGCCGAGCCGACGAAGATTGCCGTGCAGCGCTCGGTGATCAACGCCCTCCCGGAACTACGACAGTTCGCCGTGACCGACGTGGATACTCGCGCCGCGGCGGAGAAGCTGGTGCGCTCGGGGGCCGTCGAGGCGGCGATCGTTTCGAACTCGAAGATCTCCAAACTCGGAATCACCGTGATCGGACTCAGCTCGCCCCCCCGTGAGGTGATGTCGGCCGTGAGCGTCGCACCAGACCTGCAGCTGCTCGATACCTCCAAGAAAAACCCGTTCCTCACTTACCTTGTTGCCATCGGTTTCGGACTGGGGTTCTTCATGTCTGCAGTGACCTTCGGCTCCACGATCGCGCAGAGCGTCGTGGAGGAGAAATCCACCCGCGTGGTCGAGATCCTCATGTCGACGATCCCGGTGCGCACGCTCCTCGCCGGCAAGGTTCTCGGCAACAGCATCCTCGCCTTCGGGCAGATTGCTCTGATCGCTTTACTCGCCGGGGTCGGGTTACTCATCACCGGCCAGTCCACACTGCTCGGAGCGCTCGGTCCTTCGATCATCTGGTTTATTGTTTTCTTCACCTTCGGTTTTATCCTGCTCGCTGCCCTGTTCGCCGCTGCGGCATCCCTCGTCTCCCGCCAAGAGGACATGCCCTCTGTCACCACTCCGGTCACGATGCTGGTGATGGTGCCGTACGTGCTCGTGATCCTCTTCAACGACAATCCGATCGTGCTAGGAATCATGTCCTATGTGCCGTTCTCCGCGCCGGTGGGTATGCCGATGCGTATTTTCCTTGGTACTGCCGAGTGGTGGGAACCTCTGCTCTCGCTCGTGATACTGCTCGTTTCGACGGCGTTTGTGATTATTCTCGGATCCCGCATTTATGAGAACTCGCTCCTGCGCATGGGTGGCCGGGTGAAGCTGCGCGAGGCGCTGGCCCGCTGACCGTGGTGGCGGTCGTGCGCCTCGTATCCCCGCATCCGTGCTGGCGTTCGTCAGCCGTGCGCCCAAACATTTGACCGCATCGCTGACTAACCGGCGCGCGGTCGGCTGCTCGCACGATTGCGAGCAGTGCGGGCGGGGTCGAGCAGCACGGAACTGGCAGACTGGTCACATGACCCAGCTCCACGACACGAATTATCGCGGCTTCGCTTCCGACAACTATGCGGGGGCCCACCCCGAGGTGCTCGCCGCGATCGCCGACGCCAACGGTGGCCACCAAATCGCCTACGGCGAGGACGTCTACACAGCCCGCCTCCAGGAGGTCATGAAAGACCACTTTGGCGAGCGGGCCGAGGCATTTCCCGTGTTTAACGGAACCGGCGCCAATGTCACGGCGCTGACATCCGTCCTTCCGCGCTGGGGTGCCGTCATCGCGACCTCCACCGCGCACATCCACACTGACGAAAACGGTGCCCCCGAGAGGATCAGCGGCCTCAAACTGCTCACCGTGCCCACCCCTGACGGCAAGCTCACCCCCGAGCTGATCGACCGCGAAGCCTGGGGCTGGGGGGACGAGCACCGCGCCCAGCCGCTGGCCGTCAGCATCACTCAGACCACCGAACTCGGCACCCTCTACTCCGTCGATGAGGTGCGGGCGATCGCG
>JAYTTG010000082.1:0-2441 GCA_043745175.1 Microbacteriaceae bacterium | reverse complement strand
TTCCCGGTCTCGCTGCCGAACTGCCATCGGTGTTGGCGTCCCTCCGATCGCGGGGGATCACCACCAGCCTCGACACCAATTGGGACCCGGCCGGGAGGTGGGCTGGCCTCGCCGCCGTGCTGCCTCTCGTCGACATCCTGCTTCCTAATCTCGAGGAATTGCGGGCGATCGCCGCGGCCGTCGGCGTGACCGGAAGCACCGACGAAGACCTGGCGAAGGGCCTCGCCGCTCTTGGTCCACGCGTGGTCGCGAAGGCAGGGCGGGATGGCGGATGGTCCGTCGCCGCAGATTCTCCGGTGGTGCGCGCCCCGGGGCTGGTGCTTGATGCGCACGACACCACCGGCGCCGGTGACAGCTTCGACGCGGGGTATCTCGCGGCTGTGGCATCCGGTGTTCAGTCCGAAGCCGAGCGGCTGCGCTGGGCTACCGTGGCGGGGTCGCTTTCCACACGAGCCGCGGGGGGGACGCCCGCACAGGCAACCCTGACCGAACTCACCGACCACCTCGCATGATCACCTTTGTCGCGCTCAGCCCTTCGGTAGACGTCACCTACCTCGTGGACGAATTCGTGGAGGGCGGCACCTTTCGGCCGACTTCCGTATTCCGCGCGGCGGGCGGCAAAGCGCTCAATGCGGCGCGGGCGGGTCGAGTGCTCGGGGCATCCGTGCGGGCTGTCGCGATCCTGGGAGGCTCGGCTGGGGCATTCATAGGTCAGGATCTCGCGGCGGTCGGAGTTCCGCTCGAGACGGTGGTTGCCGAGGCCGAGACCCGCACCTGCGTGTCGATCGCGTCGGCGGCGAGCGGGCTGCTGACCGAGCTGTACGAGCATCCGTCCGCCGTCAGCGCCGGGGAACTTGCCGAACTGGCGCGGGTGCTCGGCCGATCCGCGGAAGCCGGCTGGTGGGCGATCTCCGGAGGCATGCCTTCCTCGGTCCCGGTCGATGAACTCGCCGGCCTCGTTCGTCTTGGGCACTCTCTCGGCCAGCGGGTGGCCATCGACAGCCATGGCGCGGTGCTCGCCGTGGCTCTGAGCGCCGGGCCTGACCTGGTGAAGGTGAACCGTCGAGAGGCGGCCGAGCTGGTGGGTGCTCCCCTCGAGACGGATGTCTTCGACCTGGCCCTGCGCATCCGCGATGTCACCGGTGGCCGAGTGGTGATCACGGATGGAGTGGACGGGTCCATCGCGGTTGACGATACCCAGCGCTGGCGAGCGAGAAGGACCGGTGCCCCCGGACGGTATCCGGTCGGCAGTGGAGACAGCTATCTCGGCGGACTGCTCGCCGGTCTCGACCGGGGAGATTCGTTCGAAGGAGCACTCCGACTCGCCGCCGGTGCCGCGACCGCGAACGCCCTCGTGCCCGGTGCGGGAGTCTTTGCGGCCGAGGACGCGGCGTTGATCGCGGCGCAGGTCGTGGTGACATTGGGCTGACACGGCGTCGCACCCTCCCGTCGGCGTCGCACGGTCGCGCCGGCGTCGCACCGTCGCGTCGTCGTCGTCCCGCCGCACCCTCGCGGCGGAAGTATGACCTCACGGAGGGAGTCCCAACTCCCGCCGGGACGCTCTCATCCCGCCGCGGGCGGCCGTATCCCCCGCCACGAGGGCGAACACGGGACTGCGCGTCGAACTGTCGGGCTGTGCGTCGAGGCGTCGAGGCGTCGAGGCGTCGTCGCGTCGCACCCGCGTCGCACCCTCGCGGCGGGGCTATGACCTCACGGAGGGAGTCCCAACTCCCGCCGGGACGCTCTCATCTCGCCGGGGGCGGCCATATCCCCCGCCACGAGGGCGAACACTGATGCGATGTGGACAGGTGCAGGGCTACGCGCCCGCGTGCGTGCTCGCCGCCAAGCGGTCGAACAGCGCGTCGAGCGCGGGATCGACGACCTTCTGCTCGGGATGAGCGTCGTACCAGCCGATGATCCCGCGCGCACCCTCGGCAAAACCGATTTTCGGATCGAAGGCTGGCACGAGGGACTTCACCAGACTGTTGTCGAAGATCATGGAGTGGCTGCGGTCGCCGAGGTGGCCAGCACCCATGTCGGGATCGGCAGCGGCGATCACCTCAGAGGTAACGTGCACGATGTTCGGCTCAACGCCCGCGGCATCCGCGAGTAGGTGGGTGATCTGGGTCCAACTCAGCAGCTCGTCAGAGGTGATGTGGATGGCGCTGCCGATCGTGTGCGGATTGCCGAGCAGTCCCACGAAGCCGACCGCAAAGTCCTGGGCATGCGTGAGCGCCCAGAGGGAGGCGCCATGGTCGTGTAATACGACCGGGGCCCCGCGGCGCATCCGGTCGATCGCGGTCCAGCCGCCGTTGAGTGGCACACTCGTGTGATCGTAGGTGTGGGAGGGGCGCACGATTGTCGCCGGAAAGCCGCTGGCGCGATATTCTGCGACGAGAAGGTCTTCGCAGGCGATCTTGTCGCGCGAATACTGCCAGTAG
>JAYTTG010000081.1:0-2446 GCA_043745175.1 Microbacteriaceae bacterium | reverse complement strand
CGGCGAAACGACCGAGGGCATCCAGCGCGATCAACACACTGGCGACGAGCCCGAGCCAGAAAAGGCTGAGACCGGAACCGGTCCAGACCGGCACCGCGGCCGATCCGAGGTGCGAGACCTGCAAGTGCGATGCCGCAACGGCGGTTACAAATCCGAGAAGCGCGATGATCATCGACGGAACGGCCCGGCGCGACCCCGGAACGAAGAGCGACAGCAACGCGAGCACTCCGACGGGCAGGAGGAGGGCGGCGACGATGATGATCGCCGAGACTCCAGGCAGACCGAACGACTGTACGACGGCCGCCCAGCCGTTCAGTCCGTCCTTCCCGTGCAGACCGTCGGATGTCGAGAGCAGCGCGAGATGCAGGGCCGTTCCGGTTGCCGTTGGCGCGGGCACCCCAGGGTCGGCAAACAGCGCGAGCGGATTGCCGCGCAGTACCTGCTGCACGATCAGCGGGGCGAACAGGGCGATCGCCGGAATCGGGATGCCCAACAATCGATGCACACTCTTCGGCCGGGCCACGATCCAGGCCAGCAGAGCGATCACGAGCGCCGGTACGAGGCTCGGAGTGGATACCGCGATAGCCGCGAAGAGTAACGCAGCGCCCGCGGAGGCGGCCCACGATCGCGGGGCATTCAGCACCGCGAGTACGAGCCATGGCAGCAGCAGGTGGGCGATGACGGCCCCGAGGTGCCCGCCGCTGAGAGCGCCGGTGAGCGGAGGGGCGATCGCCCAGAGAAACGCGGCGAGCGCGGGCAGAGACGCGCGCGTGCTGAGCCGCCTCGCGGCGAACCATGCCCCGAGCGCGGCGAGCGGGAGAGCGAGCAGATAGACGAACACAAGGCTGATCGAGGGGGACCAGAAGGTGATCGAACCGAGCACGGCGAGGAGATAGGCAAACGGATCGGCGGCCCCGGTGAACCCGATGCCGATCTCGCGCCACCCGTATCCGACATGCGACCACAGCTGTTGAACGGAGTCGCTCAGTGGAGAGAGGGCCCCGCCCGTCAGGGAGGGTGAGCCGATGAGGGACCCCCACGAAATGAGCCCGATGATGCCGGCGAGAAGCAGGACCCACAGTCCACCGTTGGTGACGAATCCGGCCCGGGCCTCGGTGACGACGACGACAGAGTGCGTGCGCTGGGCGTCGCGTGCCTGGGCGCGACGTTCCCGCACGGCGGCCGGCGGCATCCGCAGCGGCGCGATCGTTGCCCAGCCGACCCGCCGCGTGCGCTTGAGGCCGCGCCGCGCCGCGCCGATGCGGCTGCCCCCGAAGGCTGCGGTGATCGCCGACCCCAGTTCACCGCCGACGGCCCCTGGGCGCTTCGCGAGCAGCTGGCCGATGGCCCTGAGGATGGCGAGCGGAAGCAGCGACAGCCAGTGGAATGGCAGAGCCGCGGCGGGCGCGTAGACGAGTCGGCGGTGCAACTGCGCCGCACGACGGGTGCTCGCACGGCGTCGATCGGAGACGGTGGCGCGACCGAACATCTCCGGTCCGCCATCGCTTGCGACCTTGGCGCCGGGCACGACAACGACCCGAAAGCCGGCCAGTCGGGCGCGCACCGAGAAGTCGAGGGCGGCATCAATGCTCGGCAGTGCAGGGTCGAAACCGCCGAGGGCGGTCCAGAGGGAGCGGCGTACGAGCATGCCGCCTGCGGCGACCCCGAGAACGTCGGAACGCACGTCATGCTGGGCCTGGTCGAGTTCGCCCTCAACGAGCGGGATCGAGGCGCCGTAATAGGTCATCGTCTCGCCATATTCGGCGATGACGTCGGGCTCGTCCCAGCGCATGAGCTTCGGGCCGGCGACGGCCACGGAGGGCGCGATCTCCACCGCGCCGAGCAGAGCTTCCAGCGCTGCCGGCTGCGGCGCGTTGTCGTGGGCGAGAAGCCAGAGCCAGTCGTTCACTGACTCCGCTGGCGCAGCCACCGTGAGCGCTCGCGCGACCGCGCTCCCGAAATCAACCTTCCCGGTGGTGGTAACGAGCTGGGTGGGCCCGGATGCCGCGAGCAACTCCGCACTGCGATCTGTCGAGCCGGCATCCACCGCGACGATCGCATCGGGCCGTCTCGACTGGCGAGCGAGCCCCGCGAGGGTTCGTTCGAGGTGCGCCGCCCCCGACCGGGCAACGAGTATCACGGTGACTCTCGTTTGCATCCTGTCGAGACTAAGCGCGCTCCGCGCTCAGTGGGGCGTGACACGCACGGCAGGCCAAACCCGGTGGCCGCGTGGCGCCCGTCTCCGTCGAGTCACCGTTCCCGTTGCTCGAGACGCCTTTCACCCTCCCCCGAGTCGCCGTCCCCCCTCCGTTTTTCTTACCACCCCTCTGCTTATACAGAGTGGTGGTCGCAAAAACGGGAGGGGGATACCGCTGGTGACGCCTTGCGCGCGCCGACGGAAACGGGAGGTGGATGCCGCTGGTGACGCCCTACGCGCGCTTGCGCA
>JAYTTG010000080.1:0-9016 GCA_043745175.1 Microbacteriaceae bacterium | reverse complement strand
ATCGCCGAGGTCATCGAGGCCATTAAGACCAACCCGGATTCCCGGCGGCTGATCGTGTCGGCGTGGAATGTGGCGGACATCCCGAATATGGCGCTGGCCCCCTGCCACCTGCTGTTCCAGTTCTACGTGGCCGACGGCAAGCTCAGCTGCCAGCTCTACCAGCGCAGCGCCGACCTGTTCCTTGGGGTGCCGTTCAATATCGCGAGTTACGCATTGCTCACTCACATGATCGCCGCCCAGGTCGGCCTCGGCGTTGGCGAATTCGTCTGGACCGGCGGCGACTGCCACATCTACGACAACCATGTCGACCAGGTGACGGAGCAGCTCAGCCGCGAGCCGTTTCCTGCGCCGACGCTGCGCATCGCGCTGCGCGACAGCATCGACGACTACGTCTTCGAGGACTTCGAGGTGTTGGACTACCAACACCATGCGGCGATCACGGCACCGGTCGCGGTCTGAGTGCGCGCCGTTCGTGCATTATCTTTGAGTGCGGCCCGTGAGCGGGCAAATTCGCACCCGATAGTGTCACGCTAACGCCCATTTCACCCCGTCGCCGTTAGTTACTATCGAGGGCTGGCGACGTGGCCACGCTCCCGGGCGAGTTATCTCGCGACCTGCCACCCGTCGCCCGTGGCCCATCGCCGGAGCTCCTGGCCCCTCCCGCGACGGGTGCGCGGGGGCGCAGAGACGCCTCGCTTTTGTCGCGGATGCCGGTGTTTCGGCGGCTCTTCGGACGGCGCGCCTGTCAGCGGAAGGGTCCACGGGCTGGTGGGGTGTCGCAACGAACGCCTGCCGTGATTCACCGCTACGCGATGGCGTGATTCGACTCGGTAGAACTACCCGATCGAAGTCAAGGGCCCCGATGGCCAGTGGGCTTGGGAATCAGGCTAAACCGAGCTGCTGCATCAGGGAGAGCTGGTCGCTGCTGCCCCATCGCTCGACGAGTTTCGCGCCCTCGAATCGACTGATTTGCAGCCCGCGCACCGAGAACGACTTGCCCGTGGGCGGGTGCCCCTGGAAAGGTCCGTCGTGGGTTCCGCTGAGCGTGTAGGCAAATGACACATCGGTGTCGTTGGCGACGAGGCGATCGACTTCGAGGTGCAGGTCGGGGAAGGCGGCGCGCAGTTCCCCGAACATGTCCCGGTAGCCCTGCGGACCCGCAACTTGGCCGAGAGCCGGGTCGTGGTCAACCGAATCGGCGGCGACGAGCGGGTCGAGCTCGTCGAGACGACCGCTGTTGACGGCGCTTCCGAACGCCTTCTGGCTTGCGATGTTATCCTGCTGCGACATTGTCGGATCCTTTCGTCGTGGATGTTTCGCCGACGGTAACCCGCTCGTCGGGCAGCTGGCAAGATTCGCAGGGAACACTCAAGTGGCCGGAGGTCAAGTAGTTTTGAGGGGTGAGCGAAACCAGCACAGCCCTCGAATCGCAGTATGCGGAACTCCGCGAGAAGAACCTCGCCCTCGACCTCACTCGAGGCAAGCCGTCACCTGCCCAGCTCGACCTCTCCCACGCCCTTCTCGCGTTGCCGGGCGAGGGGGACTATCGTGACGCCGCCGGCACGGACCTGCGCAATTACGGCGGCCCGGAAGGGCTGGTCGAGCTTCGCCAGATCTTCTCCGAGCTGCTCGTGATCCCGGTCGACCAGCTGCTCGCCGCGGGCAATGCGAGTCTCGCGATCATGCATGACGTTTTTGTCACCGCGCTCCTCCACGGGGTGCCCGGTGGGGTGGGCCCATGGCGGGACGTGCCGGGATTGTCGTTCCTCTGCCCCGTTCCCGGCTACGACCGCCACTTCGCGATCTGCGAGGCCCTCGGCATCCGCATGATCCCGGTGCCCTTTGTAGACGGACGCCTGGACCTCGAGACCATCCGTCGCCTCGCCGCCGCGGATGCTGGCATCCGCGGCATGTGGGCGGTTCCGATGTACGCGAATCCCACCGGCACGAGTTTCACCGTGGAGGAGGTCGAGGCGCTCGTGAGCATGCCGACGGCTGCCCCCGACTTCCGATTGTTCTGGGACAACGCCTACGCCGTGCACCATCTCACCGACGACGAGCCCGCGGTGGTCGACGTGCTGTCGGCAGCGGAGGCGGCTGGTAATCCCGACAGGGCCTTCGTCTTCGCGTCGACCTCGAAGATCACCTACCCGGGGGCCGGCATCGCGTTCTTTGGAGCGTCGCCGAGCAACATCGCCTGGCGCAAGCACCACACCGCCGTTCAAACGATCGGCCCCGACAAGATCAACCAGCTCCGCCACGTGCGGATGCTCGGCGACGCCGAGGGCGTTCGCCGCCTCATGCGCGCCCACCGCTCCATTGTCGAGCCGCGCTTTGCCGCGGTGCTCGAGATTCTCGAGAGTCGGCTCAGCGGGGTCGCCACCTGGACGACCCCGACGGGCGGATACTTTGTAAGCCTCGATGTTCCCCACGGTGCGGCCTCGGCAGCGGTCGCACTCGCGGGGCAGATTGGCGTGGCCGTCACACCCGCGGGATCGAGTTTTCCCTACGGCGACGACCCCAACGACACGAACATCCGCATCGCGCCGACTTTTCCGTCGCAGGCCGACCTCGAGTCCGCGATCGACGCGCTCTGCACCTGCGTGCTGGTCGCTGTCGAGCGGATGAGCGCAAAATAAGGTCACCTCGGCTGCTGGTCGAATAGCGAGCGCCAGCTCCTGCGTCGAAACAGGTCCTGCGTCGAAACCGGCCCTTCGTCGAAACCGGCCCTGCGTCGAAACCGGCCCTTGCGGGGTGCATACCGAGGCCAACGCGCAGCTTTGCGCCGACGAGTGATTCGCGCGCCCGAACGTTCGGGCGCACGTGTCACGCGCGGGCGCGCAGCTCGCCTATCGCATCAGCGGTGGTCGTCGAACCTCGCCAGGGCATCCGCATCCCGCGAGTAGGTCGCCGAGCTGCGGGCGGTGTCGAGCGCGGAGACGGGGTCGGACTGCGCCTCGGCCACCTCGAGCAGCCGCTGTGCCTCGGCAAGGCGGGTGCGGGCGTCCGCCCCCACACCGCCGCGTCGGCTCTTTATGAAGTCCTGCGTTGCGGCAATCTGGCTGCGAGCGCTCACCAAGACGCCGACGAGCGCCGTGCTCGCGTGCTCGAGCCGCTGTGTTTGGTTTCGCGCGGTCGCCAAAGTGCTGTCGAGCTCGGCCACCGCAGTCTCGAGCAGGCGGAGGGATGCGGTGGGTTCGCCGCTCACGAGGGAACCGAGCACGGACTCGAGCGTGCTGACAGCGGCACCGATTGCCGCGCCGGAGTCCGGATCCGGCGCAGCATCCCGCGCCGACCTCGCCTCCGCGAGGTCGGCCTGGCTCTGGGTCGTGAGCGATGCGAGCCGGTCGGACTGCTCGGCGAGCGATGCGCTGCAGCTGTCCACTGCATCCAATAGCCGCACGGCCCTGGTCGCCGTCACTCGGGCCTCCTGCACCCGGTCGGCGACATCGGTTGCAAGAGGATCCGCGAGTCGAGCAAGCGCGGACTCCGCACCCTGACCCGCGGCGGTCAGCAGCCCGCGCGCCGCGGTGACGTTGCCACTCACCGTCGCGATCGCGGCGGGAGAGTAGCGGGTGGCGAGCGCGGCGAGGGCGGCCTCTGTGGTCGGGACACGCATCGAGGCCGCGACCACGAGCATCCGTACGGTTGCCAACTCCGTCGGGGCATCCGTCTCACGGCGGCGCAGCGCATCGAAGGCGGCAGCCTCCGCAACGAGTTCCTGCTGCGATGATTCACAGAGGTGAATGATTCGCGCATTCCACTCCCGCTGCTGAGTCGTCGTGTCGGCCTCGGAGTCGTCGAGCCGTTGCTTCAGCCGGAATGACTCGGTGCGATCGCGCCGAGCCGTCGCGAGGGCCTCGGCGAAGTCGCGAGTGCGATCCTCACCGAACTGCGCGATCGCGAAACCGAGGTCATCGTCGGCGTGCGTCACCGCATCATCCAGCCGCACAAGCAGAATGTTTGCGCGCGTCGCGAGATCGCCGTCAGCTGCACTGGCACCCTCGGTGTTGGTGCTGGGCACCAGGGGTCTGTGGCGTCTCCGGCGCGACAGGACGGTGAACCCGCCGATCACTACGATCGCGAAGAGGACGACAATGGTGATGAGCGCGGTCGTCACGGCCTGGACGAGGTCGGAAGAAGCGGCGCGGATTGCCAGGATGAGCATGGCCGGTATCTTACGTTTCGCGCCCTGTGAGCGGTCGGAGTGCACTTCGACGCGCGGCGAAACTCCCCCGCATTTCCCGAGATTCCGGGACGCCCCCATTAAGGTTGCCCTGTGTGGCGTGCCAATAGACCCCAGGATGACGACTTCTTCGCGGAGCCAGACGACAGTCATGCCCGTGTGGAGCGGCAGGTGACTGCGCCCCACGCGCTGACCCTCGGCGATCCCAATTACTCGCTCTCGAATGTGGCGGAGCCCACCTGGCAGGGGTGGCGATCCGAACTCGCAGGGATTGGCGGCTCCTCCCCGCTCCTGCACTTCGTCGACGGTCCTCGCACGCGCATCGAGCTCGGTGCAACCCATCCGGGTGGACTCGCGCAGTTCATCACCGGCAAGTCCACACTGCTTTCCAACCTGATTCGGGATGACATCGCCCTGCGTGCGGCGAAACTCGCCGCCGCAGAAATCGCCGACAAGAGTCTCGAGCTCGCCACCGCCCGGGGCATCGACTCGATCCACCTGGGAATCGGGATTGCGGAATGGCAGCATGACGGCGTGCAATTCCGGGCTCCGGTGCTTCTGCGTCCGCTCGCCATCCGACGCTATGGCAGCAACTTCGAGCTCAAACTCAAGGGTGCCCCGTTTCTCAACCCGGAGTTGTCCCGCGCCCTCGAGGCCCAGTTTGAGATCTCGCTCGATGCGGAAGCCTTCGTTGCGCTCGCCGAGGAAGACGGCTCGTTCAAACCGAACCCGGTGATCGACCGCCTGCGCGGGCTCACCTCTCATCTCGAGTGGTTCAACGTGCAGCCGCGACTGGTCGTTTCGTCGTTCGCCGATGTGGCGCGGGCCATGGAGTCCGACGCCGGTGACCTCGAACATCCGGTGCTCGATGCCCTGGCAGGCAACCCCTCAGCGAAGTGGGCCATCGAGGAAGGTTATTCGCCGGTCACGCCACACAGCCCCGACCTCCGCACCCCCGAAACCGACACGCTACTGCTCGATGCGGATGCCGAGCAGGAGCACGTGATCGCCCAGATCGCCGGTGGTAACTCCGTGGTGGTCAAGACTCTTCCTGGCACCGGCGCCACCCAGACCATCGTCAACGCCATCGGTGCCCTCGTGAGCCAGAACAAGCGCGTGCTGGTCGTGAGCGCACGCCGATCCTCCCTTGCGGGCATCGCCCAGCGCTTCGGGGATGTCGGCCTCGCCGGCCTCGCAGTCGCTCCCGGCACGCTTCGCCGCGATCTCATTCGCTCGATCGGACGCAACGAGAAGGCACGCGCGCCGCAGATCGGTGAGGTGGATGACGCGCTCGTGCGCCTGCGCAAGGTGCTGCTCGACTACCGCGGCGCTGTCGCCCGCACCGATCCGGCTCTGCGCGTCTCGGTGCTCGACTGCCTCACCGAGCTCTCCCGCCTCGCACTGCTTCCCGACCCGCCGGCCACCACCGCGCGGCTATCCCGCGAATCCGTCGAACTCATGGCGGGTGACCGCGTCGGCGCCGCCCGGGCGATGGTTGAAGCTGCCGGTCTCGGTGAATTCCGCTATGGTCCGGGAGACTCGCCCTGGTACGGAGCCAACTTCGCGACGAGCGAGGCCGCCTCCCGAGCCCACGCGATCGCCAAGCAACTGAACCACACCGAGTTTCCGCGACTACTCGAGCGCGCGGGCGATCTCATCGCCGGTACGCGCATGCGTCCGTTCGAGACGATCAACGAACTCGGCATCTACCTACGCTTGCTCATCGACATCCGCGACACCCTCGACCGGTTCCTTCCGGTGGTCTTCGACCGCTCGCTCAGCGAGCTCATTGCCGCAACTTCCGCCCGCAAAGACTCGCCAGAGATGTCGTCGGCGAACCGTCGTCGGCTCAAGAAACTCGCTCGGGAGTATGTGCGCCCCGGCGTTCACATCGGGGACATCAACGAGAGCCTGCAGCACATCCAGCAGCAGCGAATCCTCTGGCAGCGGTTCGTCGCTGCCGGGGTCACGCCGGAGGTGCCGGTCGGTATCGCCGACGTGCAGGTGGTGTACCAGCAGGTGGCGCAGGACCTCGAATTCCTCGACGAGCCGCTCGGTGCGGTGACGCGCGAAACCCAGCTCATCCATCTGCCGATCCACATCCTCACCGAAAGACTCGCGGACCTCGCTGCGGAATCGGATGTGCTGAACAACCTGCAGGAGCGGGCCCAGTTGCGCGGTACCCTTCGCCACCTCCAGCTCGACCCGCTACTCGACGATCTGGCATCGCGCCACGTGCCCGATGAGCAGGTCGCCGCCGAGCTTGAACTCTCCTGGTGGCAGTCGGCTCTCGAGTCGCTGCTCGAGGCGGATCGCGCTCTTCTCAACGCCAACACCTCGGTGCTTGACCGTCTCGAGGCTGACTTCCGTCTTGTGGACGAAGCCCACGCCGCCGGCAGCGCACAGCTGCTGGGGTGGCAGCTCGCCGAGAACTGGAGCATCGGCCTCGTGGACTGGCCGGAGGAGGCATCCGCTCTCAAGGCCGTGCTGCGCGGCCCGTCGATCGATGCCCGCGACCTGCAGGAGGCTGCACCGCATCTCTCGCGTACGATCGCACCGGTCTGGCTCGCATCCCCCTATGAGGTGGCGGGTATCACCGACACTCTCTCGTTCGACACCGTGATTCTGGTCGATGCCGGCGCGACGACCCTGGCGGAGAATCTGGCTGCCATCCGTCGCGGTAAGCAGACCGTGGCGTTCGGCGACCCGGTGACGCAGACGCCGTCCCCCTTCACAGTGGGACTCGCGGGCGCCGACGACATCGTGCAGCTCGACGAGGAGGCGCTCGACGCGCTGCACGGAGAGTCAGCCCTTGCTCGCCTGGGGTCCCTGCTGCCGTCTCTCGCCCTCACGCGCAGCTACCGCGCGGGGGGAGAGGACCTCGCCGAACTGGTGAACCGGCGTTTCTACGCCGGCAAGATCGAGTCGTTCCCCTGGGCGGGCAGCTTCCTCGGTCACGGCAGCATCCGCCTGGATTTCCTGGCCGATGGATCGGGGATGCCCGACCCGGAGTCCGGCGGAGTCGAGAGCGTTGACGCCGAAGTCAACCGCGCCGTTGAGCTTGTGATCGAGCACGCGACGACACGCCCGCACGAGTCGCTCATGGTGATCACTGCCAGCGCCCGCCACGCCGTACGCGTGCAGCAGGCGGTGCTGGCCGCTACCTCCGGACGCCCGGAGCTCGGCGAGTTCGTGCTCGGCGATCGACCGGAGCCGTTCACGGTCACGACGATCGAGCAGTCCGTGGCTCAGAGCCGCGATCGGGTGATCTTCTCCATCGGCTATGGCCGTACTCCCCATGGCCGCGTACTGTCGGACTTCGGGGCTCTCGGGCGCCCGGGTGGCGAGCGACTGCTCGCGGTCGCCATGACCCGTGCGCGTCGTTCCATGGTGATCGTCACGTGCTTCGAAGCGCAGGATATCGACGAGGACCGGATGCACTTCGGTGCAATCGCGCTCGCCGAGATCCTGACCGATGTAACGGCCCGCAACGCCCTCGATAGCGCAACGGACGACAGCGAGCCGATGCTCGTCGACCTCGCCAGGCGGCTGAAACTGCGTGGCCTGCGTGTCGCTCTCGGTCACCGCGGAAAGCTCGGGCTCGTAGCATCCCACCAGGGCATGTGCCTCACCATCGAGACAGATTCCGTACTGCACGGCGCGAGCCTGCGCGAGTCGCTGCGGCTGCGGCCCGAGATGCTTCGGCGCCTGGGATGGCACTACCTCCGCGTGCACGCGTTCGAGTTGTTCAGCGAACCCGACGCCGTGGCTGATCGAATCGTGACCATGCTCGGCGCCACCTCAGCGCCAGACACCCAGCCGATCCCGACCGTTGGCACCGTCGGCAGCGCAGCGCACCCGGGTTGACGTGGGAAAGCACGACGCGCCGACACCGCGGGAAAGACCGCGCCGCCGGGTCAGGACAGAGGCCATCGCCGGTTCAGACCCTCATCCGCAAAAAGAACCACCGCGGCACGCCGAGAACGAAAACGACGAGCGTCTCACGGCGGATAAGCCGCCGCACTGGGGCCAGACCCACTAGCAGTCTTTACTGCCCAAATTTCACACGTGGTGCCGCGGCCGCTACTGGGCGGCGTGAGCCCCACCGGTTGTGGCGGTCGTTGGGAGAGTGTGGTCACCCTCGGGCGACGGATGACCCGCGAGCAGGTCGCGAATCTGGATCAGCAACTCGGTCTCCGTCGGCGGCTGGTCGGCCGGCGTCGCTGTCTCGTTCGTCTTCTGCTTGAGGAAGTTGATCTTGCTCAATCGGTTGATGGGAAGGACGAGGGCGAAATAGACGACCGCGGCCACGATCACGAACTGGATGATCGCGGCAATCACCGCGCCGAACAAGATTTTTGCCGTGCCGCCGCTGAGCGTGGGGATGGTCACGATCAACGCACCCTTCAGGTCCGTTGCATCGAAGAGTGCTCCGACGATCGGGGTGAAGATACTCGCGACAATGGCGTTGACGATCGCCGTAAAAGCCGTGCCGATAACGACGGCCACGGCGAGATCGATCACGTTGCCTCGGAGGATGAATTCCTTAAATCCTGTGAGCACGGGGGTCTCCTTTGCTTCTTTGTTCGAGTTCTACGAACCGGTGGTACCGGCGGGGGCGCTCGACGATGCCGTGCCAGATTTCGGGGTGGGGGATTTCGTCGTTTTTACGTCGGGCTTGGAGCTGCTTGACTCGGATTTCGTCGGTGAACCTTCGGATTTTGTCGCCGGGGTCGAGTCTGCTGACGAGGTCGACGACACGCCGGACGAGTCCTTCGACTTCTCGGCGCGACTGTCGTTGCGATAGAAACCCGATCCGGTGAAGCTCAC